>CAZUYF010000012.1:0-17038 GCA_964624675.1 uncultured bacterium | reverse complement strand
ATCGCTGACCTGACGGCAAACATCGATTCGCTGGCTTTAATGCTTCACAGGGCAGCATCAAGGGGTATAGCGCACATTCGCGAAAGGCTCTCCTCAACAGCCGCTGTTCTCCTACGCTCAGGCAGATTGATCTTCAGGACACAGAAGCAGGAGATAAGCACACTTGAGAGCTGGTTGCTGCACTCCACGCGAAGTAAGATTTCAGCAGCATCCAGAAGACTCGAGCGGTGCGGCGGCTCCCTCGTATCTGCTCTTAGAATTGGAACCCTCAGAAGGCTTGAAAAAGAACTGGATTCCCTTGAAAAAACGCTCGCTTCATCGGTATTCCGCCGCTTGAAAATGTGCTCGATGCACCTTACAAACCTTGAAGCTGCGGTTACTGGAAACAGCCCTCAGAGGCTCTACAGAAAGGGCTGGGCAACCGTTCGAGGCAGAAATGGGGAACTGATACGGAGTATCTCGGATACATCCATAAAAGAAGAGATAGAAGTTACACTCAGGGATGGTTCACTTTCAGCAGGAATCAATAGAATCACCCCGGGAAGGATTGATAATGAATGATGTAAGTGCGCTTAAAGAAACTACCTACGAAGAAAATCTGAATGAACTGACAAAACTGGTGGATGAGATAGGCCGGGAAGACTGCCCCGTTGATCTGCTTGAAACCAAGGTCCAACAGGCTGCTGATCTGATCCGCGGCCTTCGGAACAGGCTTACGTCAACCGAAACCACCGTTCAGGAAGTGCTCAAAGAACTGGAGGAATCCAGGGCAGAATAAAAGACCGGGAAGCTATCTCACCAGAATACGAGCAGAAGACCCTATAGTTTCACGCATCTCCCGACGGTTCGTTCCGCACAGGCATCCAGGACGATTAGGTAGCAACCGTCAGGAATCGATTCTTCTGGAATCCATGTGGTGTTATGAGTTCCAGCAGCCTTCCAGCAGTTTTCAATTGATCCCATGAACCTCCCTGAGAGGTCATAGATGCTCATTTCAACATTACCGGATTCAGGAAGACTGTATGTGATTGCTAGATTTGAGGAAAAAGGAGAAGGTGAAGCGATAAGTTCAAGGGAGTTGACAGTTCCCTCTGAACCCTCAATTCCCTGCGGATTCAGCTTGTTTAGATGGACATGGATATAAAAGTTCGGCACATCTCCACTTACAAAAGCGATGTCGAAATCACCATCGCTGTCGAGGTCAGCTACAGCGCCTTGTTTCGATGCAGCACTACTTCCAAACTCCATTGGATTGATAAGTAACCCGTCTCCGGAATTGAGCATGATAGATAGATAAAACCCACAAAAAAACGCATCGTTGTAGCCATCTAGGTCGAAATCTTCAGCTATGACATGAGTGAAGGTTGCAATACCCCCAAGCCATCCAGGACCTGTGATATCAAAGCTCCCATCTCCATACCCGAGGAAAGTGAAGACTGTATTAGTTCCCATGCCTTCACCAGCAGTCAATGCTACATCAAGGAACTCATCGTTATCAAGATGAGCTATTGTAATGTGTCCTGCTGGAAATGGTCCTTCATAGGGACCATAGTACCCTCCCCAAGTAACAGTTCCGTCTCCATCGTTGAATAGAACAGACAAGCGTTCCCAGGCTAGAAGCACGATGTCCAGATCGTCATCAGAATCAAGGTCAGCAACATCAAGCGCATAAGCCCCGCAGTTCTCATGATATATCAACTCGGCTACCTCGTAAGTTCCGTCACCATTGCCATGGGAATAGTAAACATTCCCCGGACCATTCCCAAGCACGATATCGGGTAAAGTGTCAGCATCGAATAGTGCAATCACAAAGCTCTCTCCACCGGCATCAATATTGCTGCTAATTGGTGTTGAAAGATTACCTGTTCCATCATTCAACAGTGTATAAATGGAGGGAGAATTCTCACGCATTACAACAACATCTTGATCTCCATCCAGATCAACATCGCTGGTTTCAAGCCATATCGGGTTAGTTAGCGGTATTGATTGGAACAGATCGAAGGACCCATCTCCATTACCGATGAAGGTTTGTATTTGGTCTTTTGAGATATCTCCCAAGACCATATCTGGAATAGAATCAGTATTGAGGTTTGCTGAAATCAAGTTACACCACCAGCTTGCGGACAGGTGATACACCCAGTCTGGATCTTGGTCGAACAATCCTGAGGCAAAGACTGAGTGGGATGACAGGATAAGCGGGAGCAGTATTACCACTGCTCCCGCTATCTTTGGTCGCTTCATCGGAGCACTATCACCTTCCGAATCATACACATGTCCTCTCCATCATCTATGTGAAGTATATAACATCCTGAGGGTAGAGGTCCATCCGCTCCCTGAAGGCTAAACTCTGTGGCTTCTGACGGGATGAGTTCACCGCTTGTAATTGATACTAATCTTCCATCTATCGAGTAAAGACTAATGTCCACACTAGTAGCTTCTGTGCCCCCTGTTTGGATTGAAACCTTTATCTCTCCATCCCTTGAAGTCACTCGGAAACCATCAGGCTCGATAGGACCACTTAAAACCACCCCGACTTCCTGAATGTTGTTATCCTCGTTAACCTCAGGGTATTCCTGGAACGGATCAACAACAACGAAGAGGTTGTTCTGGCTGGATGTCCTGGCAGCAACAAAGATGACTTCCTGTTCTCTATTGGCCAGAGGAATCCGCTGAACATCGAGTAGTCGATTTCCTGAATAAAGCGCAACGGGGACGGTCTGTATTGCCTGTGTATTTACGACTTCAACGAGTTCTCTATCGGGGGAGACAAGAGTCAATTCTGGTTCTGAATCGATCTGAAGGGCTCTGGCATGATCAGATGTATTGGTAACTTGTGCGGAAACCGTTTCCTCTGTCTCCACTCCGGAAATGGCTACAACAGCTTGAATCTGATTTGACCTTGTGGACCGATCATCAATTGAAGATGAAGAGCCTACTCCAACGGCAATCACCTGGAAATCTAGTTCTGTATCCAAACCGTTTCCTCTGGAGAAGCCGAAGTTACCCGTTCGATGGAGATCATGCTGAAGCATAGGCCAGTCATCACTTCCTGATGCCGAGACATTCCAGTCCAAAGCTATCAATCGACCTGAGTTGTCAGCAAAAAGCACTTCTAGGTATACATCGGCATCAAGGTTACCAACTGTCGGTGTGGAACCGAACTTATCCTCAGTCCAGGCTGGGAAACCTGCCACTATTTCCGGTTCGTCGTTGTCGAAAGAAGCAGCTTGACCCGTTGTGGAGATGCCATAAAGAGCAGCGAGACCATCTCCTTCATCACCGGCTATCACGACTGATGATATGGATAAATCTTCCTGGTGCCAGTTGTAAGGGATGCCTTCAAGGACCAGGCTGTCACCATTTGAAAGTTCCCTGAAATCAACATAGTCAGGCCATTCAGGACTTGACTCAGATCCAAAACCATCCCACTGCTTTACCACCTCAAGATAACCATCGCCGTCAACATCACCCACAGCGGGTCCACCAAAATTACCGTAGAAGTCATTGACTTTAACTTTCCCGGATACCCATCTTTCTGAAAAACCGGGTGTTCCTCCACCATCTGAAGTAGCTATGCAATAGGTTATGGCCCAATTACCACTAGTATTGCCAACCCCGACGATTTTTGTTTCAGTAAGTTCAGGAACAACAACAAGATACGATTGGCCAAGATTCCAGTTGTAACCGTCAATAAGGGCTTCTGATAAATCCCATTCATTATCTGCCTGCTGTGTCCCAGGCTCAATCCATAGCAACTCTTCATTTCCGATTGAGATCAGCAACTCAGGATATTGGTCATCATCAGTATCACCGATGACCACAGGTGAAGAAAAGTAGTACTGAGTATCAGTCAGTACTCTCGGGAATCCTGTCATTGTACCCCAATTCCCGTTGTCATATCTCCATACGTACAGCCAACTATTTTCAGGGCCAGTGTAACCTCCGTTGAATGTTCTGAGAGCTATTTCGAGCCCTCCCGAGTTGTCAGCATCGAACAGGACTGGTACGGTTAAGTAATCGTGGATCCGCTGATCACCTCCACTGGATGCTTCGATTTCAGTAGCGGTCCAACCACCGATTACATTCCACTTCAGTACAATTACAACTCCATTCTTACCATCTACATCAAAGTCCCACCCGCTGACAACGATCTCATCTCGAGTTGAGGAAGGATGCACATGTCCAATGGCAATTCCGGAAAGAAGGTAATCGGAATCGTAGATCTTGGTTGCGGAACCATCCGTTTCAACGATGAAGACACTACCTGAGAAGGTAGCAGCGATTACTTCGTTATCTTCGTCGTTGTCGATATCAGCAATCGCTGGTGCAGAACCTATTCCACCGTCCAGTACAACAGGCCAGTTGCTATTCAATAGAGCAAGAGTAGTTGAAGTAGAGATGGATCCAATATCGCTCTCCTGACCTTCCTCTCCTATTACACTCACACCCAGATCATAGACGGTTGCAACCTGCAGTTCTTCAATCGTGCCGTGTTTGAGGTATGCATGGATTGGTTCAAGGTTGGTTCTTTCCCAGGACGCTGGTGGAATACGCTTCCATAAGTACCACCCCTGCTCTTCAACCCATGTGGAATTCCACTTCAGGTTGACGAAATCCTGCCCAGCGTTGATTACTTCAATATCTGTAGGAGGATCGAGATCTGGAACCTGCTGATCTACATAATATGGATGTACAGTAATTGGATTGAGTGTTCCCCATCGATGTGATATCTCCAGGTCAAATGTTGCATGTGCATCAATCGGATACCAAGGAGCAGAGGGATCAGCACACACTGCTGTAATCCCATCGAACGCTCCAGCTCCGGAACAGCCTTCAATGTCGCCGATAACCTCACTTAGATCACCCGTAAAGGTTACTTCTCCGTTCCAATTTGTGAACTCGACCTCCACATCCTCGGCTCCTCCAAGTCCTGCATTGATGAGGAACATCTCGTCTATTGTAATTGTCACTCCACCGAAACCTTCGTCAATCGTCATCGTCCGTACGGGCAGTTCCACCCCGCTTACATAGATCCGAAAGTCAGTCGGATCGGTTCTACTACCCGAGGAGTGTGATAGAGTAACTTGCATCATCACTGGATCGGCAGAAGATGATACGTGATCTTTAATCTCGAGACAGAACGCCTCCGGATAAAAGGCTTCTGTCTCCGCAGGAATGTTTCCGAGATTCTCGGACATATCGATCTCTTCTTCTATGTGCTCGGAACCGGAGTCAATTGACAGAGTAGCTGTAGTGTTTCGAGCGGTTTGAAGACCGGTATTCTCAACCACCAAATCGAACTGGATAGTCTCGCCTGGATTAACTTCACCATCATCGTTTCCATAACTACCGTTAGATTCGTCATCATCGATAAATAGATCGTTCAGGACAACAAGAGGTTGGGAACTTTGCTGAACAGTAATTGATGAGGAACCCGGTAGATAGTGGACTATATCTGATCCCTGCTTGCGCTTAATCACAGTAACATCGATTGTGCCGGGAGTAGCAACCTGAATATTAGTGAAACTTGCCACTCCCAGGCTGTTTGTCGTACTTATAGCAAAGAGTTCATCCTCTTTGAATAGACATACTTTTGCATTAGGTAAAAGAGCTCCATCTTCTCTAACAGTTATACTAACACTGAATGTTCCAGCAGATACAGTAGCTGGATTTGGTACTATTGTCGGTCGAGTCGGGTCTCCTCTCCAGACGAACATCGTGGGATCACCTAACAAGTTAAAGTGATAACGATCCGGATTACTAACTCTATTCAACACATAACGATAACACTCTCCTAGGTATTCTGAAGGACTAACTGCCGGTTGGGGATCTCCGGATATTGGACTTTTATAATAGAGTGCATCTATAATATTACTGAAGTACGTATAGGTATAAGTCCAATGTCCCGACCTTGCATGAGCCAGCACACCGATGAAGCCTGAATCATCACTGGTGAGTAATCCACGCTCTAAAATGCACTCCGCTCCTTCAAAATGTCCAGGCCAACAGCCAAGTGACATTAGAATACCGGGTTCACCATCATTGGACATGTTCTGAACATCACTTTCTGTGATATACTGTCGCACCACCAATCCTTCTGCTGCCTGTGCGCCGATCGCATGTGTGCCGCTATGAGAACAATGGAAAACAATGTTGTAACCATCATTAAGTTCACTCAGAGCAGAATTTCGAGACAACTCAACAGGACTACTCCACAAAGGTGGGTCATTCGGATCGATCTGAGGCCAGTACAATTCGGTTATCTCGTCGAGGTATTTACCGCCTTCACCTGCAATATCATCATCAACGAGATCACCGTTCAGCTCTTCAAAGTCATCAGCAGCAGACAGGGGTTCACCTTCTTCATCCGAATCTCCTATAAAGAGTGCCTTACGTGCGAAGTCTTCTGGTAAGGAAACCGGATCCTCATATAGATCAAGCTTATGGAGGAATGTCTCAACCATATCCGAATTATCGACAGGAACCCGCCCTATGCAGAGGTCAATTAGGTAAGTAGAAGGTGGAGTCCAATCTCCGCTGATATTGCACCAATCTCCCACGTCATCAACATCAACGTAGTAATCATCACAGGGATAGCCATAACTGCCAGAAGTTCCCAACTCTTTACAAAGTCTTGCAGGTACAACTTGGTCATCACCACCAAGAAGCACCATACCAGTACCCCAGTAGTTGTATGCATCGATGATAAAGTTCTTGATCTGCTCCTGGGTGTCGAAGCCGCTGTACTCTTCCTCAATCCATTCCACTGTCTTGACGAGAGTGATGATTCCTTGCCTTATCCTGAGATCGGCAAGCTCCTGCCAGTCGTCTTCAAGCTCTTCGCTGGTTATGATGACGAAATCAACCCCATCTCCGTTTGCGGATGGAATCTCAGTAATGGTAAGTGGACCTGACTCACCTGAATCCCGGCAAACCAGAGGTCTTGAGTACATTCGGTAATCTCCAGGATTGTCAACGAGAGAGAGGATTCCTTGGTTACGTCTCTCTGCACTCCATTCAGTCTCTCGCTGAGGCGAGCGAACCTCGAACTGCCGAGATCCAATATCCAGAGTAACCTGTACGGTAGAAAGTACAAGAAGAAGACTGTCAGACGGGATATAGCGGATAGGTGTTGCAGTGACGGTAGCTACCCCAACACCCATCATACCGGATTGTCCTGGCATCTCAATCGGAATCTCCGGCCAGGGATCGGATGAGGAGTAGATCAAGCTGTCTGGAAGCTCGAATGTGGAATCCTCCATGCTGGTGTTCTGTGTCGGGTAGATGTAGTACTTCCCCGGAAGCGTATCCCAGGTTGTAGAGATGATCTCGAGTTCATCTATCTGAATCTGAGGAGGCAGAAGGAAGCAATGAGACCTGAAGGGCAGACAAGGTGTTCCTATTGCATCTACATCTGGATAAATCTTAAACCCCTCCACTGAAACCATGTGGTATTCAACACCATCGACTTCGACGGTATCAATAACAATATCAGATGTTGTAATAGAAGGATTGATTACGATTCCTGCGTATGATACTGAAACAAAGAGGGAAGTGAGAAGTGAAGCAAGTATGAACTTTCTCATAGCGACACACTCCAATTCAACTGAAGGATCTTAACTGTTTACCTTATGATCGTCTAAATGTCTTTAAATAGCGTGTTTCCCTCCCTTGATCTCTGAGACGGGCATTGCAATCCAAATTTTTCATAAATAGTTGATAATAATACAGTATGTCTATCCAATGAAGATGTCAACTACGAACTTAAATATTATTTAGAATCACTTGATCTAGTCTGGGAGTCAACGAAGCCTGAAGCAATGGAAGGCCATGCGAGATCCCGGTGAGAGGCTCAGTAACAGCCCAGGGATTCGAGAACTGATTCTGCAACACTCTCCGGGTCCGGTCCCTCCTCGGCATAGAGGGTTATTGAACCTTCTGACAATGGCGCAAATCTCTCCATATTATCTATCCTGAAAAGAGCTGTCACGGGTACGGAAAGTGCTGAAGCGATATGCATCGGACCATTATCCGGAGTGATGAACAACCTCAAACCGGAGATTTTATCGATCAAACCTGCAATGGACAGCTCAGGCATAACCGCGACAGGATATCTGCTCCCGAGGTATTCAGCTGTTTTTCTTTCATCGCTGCTGCCCCAGTAGACTTCCAGAATCACCCTTTTGCATATTCTATCTACAAGCTCCTCAAGATGTTCGATAGGGTATCCCTTGTTACCGCTCGCTCCGACATGAAGGCCCGCTGCGTTTCTTTTTACTGTATTGCCAGCAAGTAATTCAGGCGGAGACCACTCCGGGCAACCGTCCCATACACTGCCGAGTGAGTGCAGCGCCCGGCTTTCGTGCCAGTCCATTGGCGGTTCGGCAACGGTGTGTGTGTACCATCGGGCTCCATCGCCTGCATCCGTACTTATCCGGCAGTCCGCGCCCGAAAGAAGCGTTGAGACCGCTCCTGAAAGTGAAAAGGAATGAGGGTGCGCTGCATCGATGGCTGCATCGTATGACCTGCTCCTGAGTTCCTCAATGAGGCTCCAGAACTTACCCGGATTCCTGATCTGCCCTTTCTTATCCGCGTGAATGACGTTATAACCTTGGTATTCAAGGAGTTCTGAGAATACATCGCTCGCGAGAATATCAAGTTCGGCTTCTGGAAACCTCATTTTGAGACTCCTGAGCAGAGGTTCCATAAGAATCAGGTTTCCAAGCCTGTTATCGGTTCTTATCACAAGTATTCTGGATGGCTGCAGGGGAAGGTTCCTGTCGATTTCAGGTACGTTCATGTTCATGGTTGCTGCAATACGTCTCCTGCCCCACTGCTCGATACTCTTGATGAGGGACATCAGCTAAGCTCTGTTCCGCAGGGCTCGCCGAAGTGGGTCCAGCCGTCAGCTCTTGTTATTCTTATATTCACAAAACTCCCGGGGCAGAAATCCGTATTTTCAAGGATCACCATCCTGTTGCCTTCCGTCCTTCCGGCCTGCTGGCGGGGTTTTTTTGCAGCTCCTGTAATAAGGATCCTGCGGGTTCTGCCCAGCAGTTCTCCCGATTTCTCAATCGTTATCGCTCTCTGAAGCTCCTGAAGATGGTTGAGCCTTGCAAGGCGCTCCTTTTCAGGTACGGAGCTCTCAAGGCTGCATGCAGAGGTTCCCGAGCGTTCGCTGTACTTGAACAGGAAAGCGTTATCGAACCTTACTTTCTCAAGAAGTTCTACCGTCTTCCGGAAATCTTCTTCAGACTCGCCGGGAAATCCTGCAATTACATCAGTTGAAAGGACTATGTCCGGCATGGCATCCCTGAGAATACCTATTTTTTCAAGATATTCCTGTATGGAATACCCCCTGTTCATCTTCTTCAGAATAACATCGCTTCCGGACTGCACGGGAAGATGAAGGTATCGGCAGATATTCTCCTCCCGAGCCATTACTTTTACCGTTTCCAGGTCGAGATCTTTCGGGTGGCTGGTTACAAACCTTATCCAGGAACTCCGCGCGGTTGAGGCAACCTTCCGCAGCAGCAGAGGAAACGTAGTTTCTCTGTCACTGTACGAGTTCACGTTCTGGCCAAGGAGAGTTATCTCCCCGTATCCGCTTTCTGAAAGAGCTGCAATCTCGCTGAGTACGGCATCGCTTTTTCTGCTGTGTTCCCTGCCTCTGACGTAGGGTACGATGCAGTAAGAGCAGAAATTGTTGCAGCCGCGCATAATTGTAACGTAGGCTCTGGGAAACGCAGTTCTCACGGGTTCTACTCCTGTATAATCACCCTCCCTGAAATCTACGGCACTTTTTCTTGCAGATCCTCTGATAAGCCCGGGAAGATCTCTGTAGCAGTCAGGTCCCACTACAAGGTCAAGATCCCTGAATCGCTCCAGTAGTTTGTCACCGTGTTCCTGAGCGACACAACCGCACAGGACCATCAAAGGTTTCCCTGATTTTCTGTCCCGCCACCAGCCTCCCAGTTGAGACAGTCGGCCCAGTACCCTTGTTTCAGCATGTTCCCTGACAGCACATGACACGAGCAGAATAACATCGGCAGATTCAGGATCTTCAGTCGATGAAAATCCTTCCGATTCAAGGATACCGGAGATTATTTCCGAATCATGGACATTCATCTGGCAGCCGTATGCATTAATGTAAAAAGTCATGCTCATTCCAGACACACTCCTAGCCTGGAAGTATCAGTTCCATAGCAAGGCCGGCGAAGACGGGTATCCGGAAATTATCGTCCAGCGGCAGGTACAGAAGTTCCGACATTGTAGCTACAAGGGAACCGACCAGGAGTGTGGCCGGTGTGAAATACCATCCGAAATCCGGTGAAACCCAGAGAGCGAACAGGCTGACGATAAGGCAGGTGTTAAGGGCTGCCAGACTTCCCTCCAGGGTTCGGTTTCCAACCAGTTTGATCCTTCCGAAATGCTTGCCTACAAGGGCTGCCGCGCTATCTCCCAGGCTGAGATAGAGAAGGGCAACAACTGCTATTTCCTCGCGGAATATAAATATTGTAAAAGCAGCCGAGGCGACCACAATTGTAGAAGCTGTCATACCGCCTTCCAGCTCGTTCTCTCTTAGAACTTTGCCGAAAAATCTCATAATGAAGCTCTTGAAGGGCTTGTACCTGGCCTTCAGAATATCAAAGATAAGCAGAATGATCGTAATTACAGCAAGGGTACCAGAGAGATAGAGTCTTCCGTCATCCGGATACAGGCCATATACGATTATCACAGCTATCGGGAATATTGAAGATCCAAGATGAATCGTTTTTCTTATGGTTTCTTCAAGGTGCGGCATACTTATCTCATATATCTTCAGGAATATAAAGAAAAGCGGTTATCTGGGATATCAGAATCCCGCACCCAGTGACATCCTGTGTGTGGCGTCAAGATCCTGATGACTGAGATAGGCGTAATCAAGACTTACTGGATGGTTCATCAAACCGAATTTCAGCCCCAGCCCCGCAGTCATTGAACCTTCCGAAGAACCTATCCTCAGGGCTACCAGATCCTTTATCAGGAATTCAGCTCCGATATGCGTATCCAGGCTTATCCCGCTGAAATTGTACTGTGCGGAATACTCCCTTCCCTCGAATCTGAAATCCCCGTCTGCTGCAATGGTTGCTACAGTCGCGAACTTGGAAAGCGGCCATTTTACAGCCAGACCAAGTTTGGCGGTTGGGAGAATGCTCTCGTTGATACCCGTATCCCAGAACAGTTGAGTAACGGGTACATCCTGCAGGTTGAGTCCGATGGAAACAGCCTCAGAAGGCTGAAACCTTGCGGCGATATCAAGACCCAGGCCGAAGGCGCTGTTATCCATCAATCCCCTTCTTATGACTTTTACGGAAGCTCCGACCGAAAACACCGAATTGAGTTTCCTCGACCATGAGAGGTAGAGGGCCCAGTCCACTCCGCTTCCGTATGTTAAGCTTCCCTCATCTAATATGATTTCTTCCCCGGGGTCCCACTCGCCGTTTCCCTCAGTACCGTCCGGGTTGGTTATGGCATCGTAATCGTCGTTACCCGCATCTCCAGGTTCACCGGTTCCATCAACACCGAATACTCCATCTGAGCCGGTATCGTAGTAGGGAAGATCGTTTGTGTTCATTATATCTCCCACATCCGTCCTGAAAAGGCTTGCGCCAAGGCCGGTTGAACCGTCGGACCTTCCATAACCAAGGTAATCGTACATGACTATTCCGCCGAATCGCTCAGAATGCATGAACTGGGCTTCCTGACCATCGATCAGATGAAGTCCGGATGAGTTCCAGTACCCGGCAGAGGCATCGTCCGCAATGGCGCAGAAGGCTCCTCCCATACCCAGCGCTCTTGCGCCGGCACCCACGTAGAGGAATTCTCCTGCGTATTTCGTTGCGCTGGAAATGGAAAATGCCAAGAATAAAATTGCTGCAAGTGATATTTTCATGATATCAACCAGTTGATTCAATGTCGGATGTGTATTCGATAATAATTTCTCTTCCCCGTTCTGTGATCCTTGTGAAAAAGAGACCTACTCCGTAGGAACCATCGGAGAGCTCTTCTTCTCTGATCACTACCGATCTTGCCGGTATATCTTCTCCACCGTTTATACGCAGAATGATGTTTACCCTCGAAAGTTCGCCTATACTCCTGGAACTGACGCAGTATATCCCTGAGGCGCTGATATTTATGACAGTCGCGGGAAGCATGGACATGTTCGCAGGGCTAACCGAAAGTTCGCATTCAACACTTGCCCTGGAAAACAGTCTTTTTTCATTGAGTGAATTCTCGTACACAGTTTGTCTCCCATGTATAGTGGATTAATCGTTTTACTGATTAATGCCAATGCTACCCTTGAAGTTCCAGCGTGTCAATATTCGGTAAGATCAATGCCAATTATAATCAATCAGGTTACAACGTTAACTGCTACTATGTCATATATATGATCAACCCTCGAAATGTTCCACCCATTTTTTCTGCACATGTTAAAACATCTATAATTCAACGAGTAGTATTTTCATATGAATATAGCCACCAGTTTTGCTGGCACTTGCGAATGAGAATAATTTGTGAATATTCCAACTTATGTACAATGATATGTATTGTTCCTAATTACTTGAAACTGGTTCATTTCTCTAAGGAATCAGTTAACTAAATGGGAGGTAGAAATGAGTTGGTTCACCGGTTTATGGCTTGCGCTCCTGGGAGTCCTTGCAGCGCCCAATCTGATCATTTCCAAAAAACCTGAAGCTAAAGAGATTATCGCGAAACTGGCGCCCTACCAGGGATGGATAGGTGCGGGTTCTGCCATCTGGGGTCTTATTAAGTTGATAGGAACCTTTAAATACTTCGACTGGTTCAGCGTAATCCCGATCGGTATTATCACAATGGTCGTCGCCGCTCTTCTTACACTTGCCCTTGGTCTGCTTCTCGGAATCGGAGTTATCAAAACCTTCGTCAGTTCTGAAGCTGCAAAAGCCAAAATAGACGAGATGATGGCAAAACTTGCCGCGAAGCAGGGAATCCTTGGACTTCTAGGCATAATCGTAGGTATCTGGATGATGCTCTACGTCCTTCTCAACCTGGCTTTCTAGCCTAACCGCTTGATTTACGGACCGGGAACAGTGTAAAAGCTGTTCCCGGTTTTTTTTAACTACCATTGACAGAAAAGCCGTATCAATTAGCTTCCACAGAACTGTAAGAATACGCTGGAGGTGAAAGATGCCAATTACACAGCAACATGGTGATTACGTCAGGAAGCTTATCGTACGCGGAGCTCGCAGCCGAGCAGCTCTTGTTCTGAAAAAAATGCACCCTGCGGATATAGCTGATCTTTTCGGCATACTTACACCACAGGAGGCAACGGTCCTTGTAGAAATACTGTTCACTCAGAAAATGGCCGATAAGGTGCTTATGGAACTTCCTGAAGGCATCCTGCTTGAAGTAATTGAGCGACTTGAGGACAATCGTACTGCTGAACTACTCTTATCTCTGGAATCCAACGATGCGCTGCTTTTCCTTGAAGCGGTGCCTGAGGAGCGCAGAGATGAGATAATGCAGCTCCTTCCCTCTCTTAAAAGAGACAGTATAGAGCAGTTGTTCATATATCCGGAGGATTCCGCCGGATACTGGATGAGCACAAGCTTTATGTCAATTAAAACAGAAATCACCGCTGAGCAGGCTGTGGATACAATCCGTGAACAGAGCGAAGATGTAGATGTTCCATTCTATGTTTACGTTATAGACAATGACGACAGGCTCGCCGGTGTAATTCCCCTTAGAAGGCTGATAACCTGTCCGCATGGTACGGCTGTAAGAAACATCATGATGGCGGATCCTTTTACGGTAAACGGGAATTCCGACCGTGAAGAAGCGGCATCACTTTCCAGAAAGTACAATATCATGGCTATCCCCGTTGTGGATGACAATCACAGGTTGATTGGAGTTATACCGGGTGACAGTCTTATAGATGTCATGGAGGAAGAGGCTACTGAAGACATGTACAGGATGGCAGGTCTTTCTGAAGAAGACCGAATATTCAGCCCTGTTTCAACAGCTTTCAGACAGCGTTTCCCCTGGATCTGGGTCAATCTTTTCACCGCATTCGTTGCATCCACGGTTGTTCGTGCGTTTCAGGGAACCATCGAATCCGTGGCAACACTGGTTGCTTTTATGCCGATTGTGGCTGGTATGGGTGGTAATACGGGTAACCAGTCCCTCGTCGTAATAACCCGGGGTATTGCTCTTGGGGAAATGGAATTCTCCTCCAGTCTGAGAGCTATTCTCAAGGAGGCCAGAGTTGGTATTCTTCTTGGCCTTGTTGCTGGATCGGTGGCCTCTGTGGTGGGCATCCTCTTCCCCGGCAGCACAGATCCCCTTCTGCTTGGTCTCGTGATCTTCCTTTCCATAGTGGGGAATATGGGCCTTGCAGGTATGCTCGGAGCAGCCATCCCGCTGGTGCTTAAAGCACTTGGAAGGGATCCAGCGCTTGGAAGCAACATCCTTCTCACCGCCTTCACAGATTCCCTCGGTTACCTTCTGCTCCTCGGCCTGGGAATGATTATCATCCTCAAGTGAGAACGAAAACGACTCTTACAGACGCGGAGATATCGAGCATTGAGAACGCTATCCTTACCGACCCTTTCATGCTTCTCGGAATGCATCCCCTGGGCCGGGATAACGATAATAGAATCGAAGTAAGAACTTTATGCCCCGCCGCTGACAAAGCTTCAATCAGAATAGAGAACGGAAAACCGCTCAGGATGAACAGGATTACGGATACTGGGCTGTTCGTCTGGACATCCGAACCGGAGACGGAACCCTTTTCCTATACACTTGCCTTCAGAACAGACAAGTCATCCTGGGAAACAAACGATCCTTACAGCTATCTTCCCCAGCTGGGGGAGCTGGACCTGCACCTTCTTGCCGAGGGAAACCACTACAAGCTTTACGATAAGTTCGGAGGAAGGGTATGGAAAGCGGGAGACACAGATGGCGTTCTTTTCTCCGTATGGGCACCTAACGCATCCTCTGTGAGCGTTATCGGCACATGGAACGATTGGGACAGGAGACGCCATCCCATGCGCTCAAGAGGTGCTACAGGGGTCTGGGAGCTCTTCATTCCGCAGATCTCTCCGGGAGACCTGTACAAGTACTCCCTTCGAACCAATGCTGGAGAAATCATCGAGAAATCAGATCCTCTGGCTCTTGCAGCTGAGTTCCGCCCCCGAACAGCATCCGTAGTAGCAGATATCAATCTCTACGAGTGGACGGACTCCTCCTGGATGAAAAAGAGAGAAGGATGGAACCCTGTCACCTCCCCTCTGTCCATTTACGAGATGCACGCCCCCTCCTGGAAGGGATCGCCTGACTGGAGAGATTTTACATCCTGGGATGAACTGGCAGATGAGCTTATTCCGTACGTAAAAGGACTCGGATTTACACACGTAGAGCTGTTGCCCGTAATGGAACATCCCTTCGACGGCTCGTGGGGTTATCAGACCATTGGCTACTTCGCTCCTACCAGCCGTCTTGGTAAACCGGAGCATTTCCAGAAGTTCATCGACAGATGCCATAACGCTGATATAGGTGTTATCCTTGATTGGGCACCCGCTCATTTCCCTTCTGATGCAACCGGTCTTGCCAGGTTCGACGGAACATGCCTTTATGAACATGAAGACCCGAGAAAAGGAACCCATCCCGACTGGAACACCCTTGTTTTCAATTACGACAGAAAGGAAGTGAGGAACTTCCTTGTAGCTAGCGGTCTGTTCTGGCTGGATAAGTACCATATCGATGGATTACGAGTGGATGCTGTAGCCTCAATGCTCTACCTTGACTATTCCCGCAAGGATGGTGAGTGGATACCTAACGAATACGGAGGAAGAGAGGATCTTGGCGCAGTGGAGTTCATTAAGACGCTTAACTCCATGATCGTAAAAGATTTCCCCGGAGCCATGTCCATAGCGGAAGAAAGCACCTCCTGGCCAGGAGTTACAACGCCTGTTGAATATGGAGGACTTGGTTTCACATTCAAATGGAACATGGGCTGGATGAATGACACGCTGAACTTCTTCGGACATGAACCCGTTCACCGAAAGCACCAACTGGACAAACTGACTTTTTCGCTTCTCTACGCCTTCAGCGAGAATTTCATTCTGCCCTTCTCGCACGATGAAGTGGTTCACGGCAAGTCATCACTGCTCAGCAAGTGTCCGGGAGACAGATGGCAGCAGTTCGCCAATTTAAGGCTCCTTCTTGCTTACCAGTGGGCTCATCCCGGGAAGCAGCTCCTCTTCATGGGAAGCGAATTCGGCCAGTGGAACGAATGGAACCACGATACCGAGCTTGACTGGGATCTTCTCCAGTACGATGAGCACTCCGGATTAAAAACATTTGTGAGCGATCTGAACAGGATAATCATGCGAAACTCAGCATTCCACAGGCTTGACTGCAGCCCGGATGGCTTCAGATGGATAGACTTCAGTGATACGCTGTCCACGATCGTGTCGTTCCTCAGAAATTCAGGTGAAGGCGATCATGTTGTGTGCGTTTTCAACATGACCCCGGTCGTACGGGAGAATTATCATGTTGGCGTACCCGAAGAGGGTACGTATACTGAAATCCTTAACACAGACTCAGATATCTACGGCGGTTCCGGCAAAGGCAACCTTGGAAGAGTCCGATCAAAACCATACGGTATGCATGGTCTCCCGCACTCTATCAGCCTTACACTCCCCCCTCTTGCCGCTCTCTTCCTCCAGCTTGAAGGCTGATAAAGCTACCATTACTTCAATCCATCCTTGTATTATCTTCATATTGGAATTATTCGTATTTACATGGAGGGAATATGGCGGTAAAAGTCGGAATAGATTGCTTCCATATGGGATTATGAATATTGATTACTTAATCGGTATGATCAGGGCTGAGTTCTTCTTCAGGGGATTGCGAACTCTCAAGGACAGAAGGGGGTATCTCAGATCCCTGAAAGACCAACTCTCCAATATGGGTTTCTCAGTTGCGCAGGTTGGCCCCCCTGACCTTATTCAGC
>CAZUYF010000011.1:0-20024 GCA_964624675.1 uncultured bacterium | reverse complement strand
TGGTGGAGGCGGCGGGATTCGAACCCGCGTCCGAGATCAGGGACCTGTCGGCTCTACATGTTTAGTCCGGATTAATGTCATTCTGATTCGGCTCCGGTCGGCCTTGTCAGACCTAGCTCCCATTTAATCTCGCTGCTTACGTCTGGGAACGGGGCTTCACAGCCAGCTTTCCTTCTTCCGCCCAACCCCCGAAAGGAAAGCTATTCCGGAGAGGACGGCTGCTCCTGTTATTCGGAACAGCGTGCCGTATTTATGCGGCAGTTGTTTCTATCCGCCAGTTTAACGAGGAAGCGGATAACCTCGACATGCAACCGTCAGACCGCTTCTGAACCCGTCGATACCTGTCGCCCCCGCAGTCTGAACAACACTGACCAATTATGGGAATCATATAATATCTGTCAACCCCTGGAGCAGAGCGGGACTTGCTAAACATATGAAATTGCATTATTAAACTGATTCTTATTTGAGTCATATTAATACAATTAGGAGCTGAAAATGTCCTGGAAATGTGATATTTGTGGTAAAGGGCCTTCAGTTGGAAATCGGGTCAGCCATTCTAACAGACATACAAAACATGTTTGGAAACCAAACCTTCAGAATGCACGAATATTGGTCGACGGCAAACCGAAAAAAGTTAAGATATGCACCAGCTGTCTCAAAACTGGTAAGTTTCAGAAGATCTAACTGACATTTTGCGTTCAAGAAAGCGGGAATGGCTGACATTCCCGCTTTTCATATTAAAAAGATGATCGGTATCTACTCAGAATCTTCTATTTCCGATTCCTTCTCCATATCTTTCAATCTGTTCTGATTGAGAGAAAATGATGCGTGATATTCCCGGGCAAGCCTTGTGTGGCCAAAACCCATATTCAGGAAACTCCATTCGAAGGATGTATCCGAATCGATATCTTCCAGAACCCATTTAATGTTCACACCGGCCTTCTTGAAAGCGGTATTCCATCCCACGCCTGAAAGTTTCTCTTCAAGAGCAGTGCTGGTTCTGTGATCTCCCCTTGCAAGAAGAGCTCTGATATGAGACTCACGTGGGTCACCGAATCTCACTGTGACTTTCTTTATCTTCTTGAACTGGGGTTCGAACCATTCTATCCATTCTCTCAGGCTGGTGGGAGCCGCCATCGAAGACCACTGAAATGCAGTCCATGGTTTTGGTATGAACGGATTAATATTAACACGAATTGGTACAGTGGTTCGACTCCGGATCTCTTTTACGAAATCAATAATTGATGCTCTGTCCGCTTCAGTCTCGAAGGGTAAACCAATCATGAAGTATATCCTGATATTCTTAACGGTCTTATCAAAATATTTCTCGATCGATTCGAAAAGCTGACTGTTCAGGAGTTTCTTTCCAATAACTTTCCTGAGGGAATCCGTCCCGGTTTCGGGAGATAGTACTATGGATTTCTCAGTCAGGTCATCAGGCACCTCGCTGGAGTGAATCTGGTCCTCATATTTGTTTGAGCAGAATATAACCTCCAGATCACGTTTTTTAGCTGCCTTGATGACTTTGCGGATTTCAGGATAGGATCTTGGTGAGCTGCCGAGAAGAGCCAGCTTCTTTATATCCGGCAGATTTGCAATAGTATTTTCCAGTTCTTCGAGCTTACATTCTCTATATGGAAGACTGACATATCCGGGCTGACAGAACTTGCAGTTGAAAGAACATCCCCTTGATATCTCGAGCATTGCTATATCGCTGTTGATGCAATCGGGAGAATGAATGAATGAGGTCATCCCCATCCCATCCGAACCTGCCCACTGACGCATAATCGAGCTTACTTTGCCAGGTATATCATGTACAGAAGGAATGTACATACCGGGCAGTGTGGCAAGCCTTCGAAGTATCTTCCTCTTGGATGCGCCCTGTGCGCCGAGGCTCTTAATCGTATCAAGAACGGGACCAAGTGATGGTTCAGTCTCCCCTATCACGAAGGCATCCATGAACAGTGAAAGGGGCATGGGATTAGCTGTAACCGGTGTTCCTCCGGCAATAACGAGGGGCCATTTACTGACTCTTTCTTCGCTCCTCTGCTCGATGCCCGAAAGCTTCATCATCTCCAGTATTCTCAGGTAGTCATCTTCGCTCGTTGGAGCAAAAACAAGCAGATCACACTGTTTTATAGATTTGCCTGTTTCAAGCGTTATAGAGGGATTCCCGTATCTGCTTCTCCAGTGGAATTCATCTTTATCGGGATAGAATGCCCTTTCACAGCAGGTTTCCGGCCAGGAAGCCAACTGTTTGAAAATACTCTGGAATCGAAGAGAAGACATTGCGGAACGGTATTCGCTGGGAGAAGCCAGGATTATTTCAAAGATACCCTGCTTTGATACGGTAAGAGTGCATGATTCGTTATCCAGCAGCCTGCGTCGACGTTCATCATAGTACTCGGCAGCAGGTTTTCTGCTCATAGGTGTTACCCTCCATTCTTAGATGCGGGTAATATACGATATTGAAACGCATAGCGGTAGATGTTGTTGCTATATATATGTTACACATATATTTACAATGTCAGATATATGCCAGGTTAACTTCTGAAGAATGGTGGGTGCTTTTTTCTTTCCTCCTTTCCACTGCTTCTGGCAGCTCCAAGAATGAAGGGGATTCTATCCCGCTCAACCTCCCGGGAAGCATTCTTGGACTTAAGACTGTCAGGCAATCTTATGTCCACAGATTCAATTTCCATGTCTTCGACCTCTCCGAAACCTGTCGCGATGACCGTAACTTTCAGCTTGTCGCCCATGCTTTCAACTATGCTGGTTCCCAGTGATACATCAGCCTGCGGCCCCACAGCTTTTGTAACGATCTCAACAGCCTCGTGGAACTCAGCGAATTTCATACTTGAAGAAGCCTGAATACTTACAAGAAGTGACTGTGCGCCCTCTATCGATACATTTTCCAGAAGCGGATCAGATATGGCTCTGCTTGCCGCTTCGGAGGCGCGGTGCTCACCATTGCAGCAGCCTGTACCCATCATGGCGCCTCCACCGGTTGTAATAACCTTTTTGATGTCCTGAAAATCGAGGTTCATGAGACCCGGTGATGAAATTATGTTCGCTATGCCTTCTACAGCATCCTTAAGAGTTCTGTTTCCTCTCTCTAAAGCATTCGACAGCGTCTCATCATCGCCGGCTTCCCGGCGCAGGCTGTCGTTAGGAATGACGATCAGAGTATCCACTTCCTTTCGCAGCGCTGATATACCCTGTTCGGCTCTGTTCTTCTTAACGGAACCCTCGATCTCGAAGGGCCTGGTTACGACTCCGACCGTAATTGCATTGAGTTCCCTTGCGATGCGTGCAACGACGGGAGCTGCTCCTGTGCCTGTTCCTCCACCCATACCGGCAGCTATGAAGACCATGCTGCAATCCTGGAGGCTTTCGACGATTTCATCTCTACTCTCCTCAGCAGAACTCTCTCCCGTTTCCACATTCCCACCAGCCCCTAAACCACCGGTAAGTTTTGGGCCGAGCTGCACCTTCAGATCAGGCTCGCAGTTCTGAAGTGCCTGAAGATCAGTATTCAACGCGATATATTCAACGCCTATGATGTCCGCATTCAACATCCTGTCAATGGCGTTGCATCCGCATCCACCGATGCCGATCACGACTATTTTCGGCTTGCCGTGATATTCCTCGGTCACGTCAACTATCTGGAGCCTGGGTCCTTCCTCTTGCGGTATCATTTTTCCTCCCTTGTTCACTATCTGAGTTTCCTTATCAATCCTTTTAATCGCATAGCTACTTTACCGAGCGAGTTCGATATTTTCCTCTGTTCATATTCGCTCTCCTCTTCATGAGAAAGCAGAACAAGTCCCACAGCATTGGCAAATTCAGCTCTCTCTATCAGGGAAGACGACATATCTATTCCGCCCGGTCTTCCCACTTCAACTGGTACTCCTATGATCCTGGATGCCATACTGGTTAATCCTCTGAGGTAAGATGCCCCACCGGAGAGAACTATTCCCGCAGGCAGATCCGATTCCTGGATTCCCGCCTGTTTGAGTTCACAGAGAATGTCTCCAATAAGATTGCCTGCGCTTCGATATGCAATTTCATTTATTGCTTCATCTGTGATTGGAATCGTTCTCCTTCCACCGAAAGTACTCACTGTTATTTCCCTGTCCTTCGTTTTGGACCTGTGAGTCAGATCTATGTACTCCTTCTTCAGCCTTTCAGCTTCGTATCTGGGAATGCGAATCTTCTGCAGAGCTCTTGTTATCGATTCTCCCCCGCACGGAATAACTGCAAGATGAGCCAGAACACCTGAATGGAATACAGCAATATCGGTTGTATCAGCGCCGATATCTGCAAGTACCACTCCTATTTCCATTTCATCTGGAGTCAGAACGGATCTTGCGGAAGCAGATGCTGAGGGATAGAGCACTGAAACCTTTCTTCCCGCATCACTTATTACCTGCTCGAGATTCAGAACAGCAGTTCTGTCAGCGGTAACCATGTAGATGTCCGCTGTAAGCCTCTCCGCACGAAGACCTACTGGAGGGCGCGTCAGTCTGCTGGAACCGTCTATCGTATACCCGCATTTCTCCGTTCGGAGAACCATGGATTCCCTGGGCAGCTTGATCATCTGTGCTGTCTCAGTTGCATCTTCAATATCCATCCAGGTCACTTTCCCGGAAACAAACTCATCCTCCCGTTCAACATTCACAGTTCCCCTGCCCGGGAATCCTCTCACGTGGGACCCGCTTATCGATACGGCTGTTTCAATTATTTTCCATGATGAAAGCGATTCGGCTTCTTCGATAGCCTGAGATACTGCCTGGGAAGCACCAGGAAGGTCCACGATTACACCCTCAATTACACAGCCTGAAGTCTGTGCCTGGCCTGCTCCGGTTATATGGAGTATCCCATCTTCATCAACCTCCGCCACGACACAGGTGACGTTCTTACTGCCAACATCAACTCCGGCGTAGATCTCAGGAATCATATTGCACCCCCCGAAGGTGCTGAGTTTTCATGCGGCTCTCTCAGAACAGCCTGATTCGAGTATCTCATATCCACCTGATACCAGCCTTCGAAATCGGACATTGAAGACGCGAGCTGCTGGTAGCCGGTCCATCTTTCTGAAAGACGTTCGTTACCAAGAAGCACTTCACACCCATCTCCAACGAATACAGATAATCCTCTGTTCGTATATCTGAATGAAAGACAGTCTGACTGCATGTCAGAAGCCCCGAACCATGCCGCAAGCGTCCTCGAAACCTCCGGATCTAACCATTCCCGGGATTCAACAACTGGTAAACTGTCAGTAATAAAGCGGGGCGGAAGGACCTCTCCAATGGATGAAACAGCGGTAACTCCCGATGAGTCACTGATCGCAAAAACAGGTTCCGAGATTGTCAGTTCAAGTATGAGAGAGCTGAAGGGCACCCGATTAACATGAGCGGAATCGATACCGGGTACATCGGACAACACATTCTGCAATTCAACAGGATCTATCTGCCAGATTGATGTTCCGAATAAAGGTTTCACAACCTGGCAGACCGCAGATGAATCGGCATGCCGTGCTCCTCTTATGCGTACTGTATCCAGATCGAAAGCACCTCCCCTTTCGAACCATCTGTATCCCATGGCGAGGGCAAAGACTGCGAGCCCCGAGGAGAATAACAGCCAGAATGCAGCCCTCCGTCGATCCTTCATTCGGCATCCTCCACAAGTTCTCGTGCAAATGGATCAATGCTGCCGGCTCCCATGAATACTATTATTTCTGCTTCCATCTCTGACAGCAGTTTCCTCACATCGACGGGCGTGCATAATTTGCAATTACCACCTGCTCTTACTGATGCATCAACCACCAGCTGGCTGGTGATTCCTGGTATCGGTTTTTCCCTGGCCGGGTAAATGGGAAGAACAAGCGCCATATCAGCCCTGCTGAGGGCTATACCTGCAGCCTCATACTGGATCGCGGTTCTGGAATAAAGATGCGGCTGAAAAACAACAACTGTTTTTCCCTGTGACACCTGGGAAACTCCCTGAAGAGCAGCTTCAATCTCATCGGGATGATGCGCGTAATCAGACAGGATAACCGCTGAACCAATGTTTCCGATCAGCTCCAGCCGCCTGGATACACCCGGAAAAGATTCAAGTGCTTGTACAGAATCTTCAGTTTCAACACCTGCTGTTGATGCAAGAGCAATAGCTGTTTCTGCATTTCTCAGATTGTGATTCCCCGGAAGAGGCAGATACCCCTGAATTCCATCGATCATGTATTTCTGCCGCCATTTATCAGTTTCCAGAGGTTTACAGGACACTGAACCTCCCTGTCCTGTTATGATGACAGTTCTTTCGATTCTTTTCGCCCATTTTGCCAGATCTCTGTTTTTGAAAGGAACGATTACCGTTCCACCTGGACGGGTCATCTCAAGGAATACTCCGAATGCAACAGATAGTGCTTCAGGGGTGCCATAACACTCAAGGTGTTCTATTGCGAAGGACGTAACAGCAGCTGATACAGGTCTCAACCTCAGAAATGCCCTGTCATACTCATCGGCTTCAACAACCGTCAGTGCGGATCCTGATCTGAAATTACCGCCCCAGGCACTGACTGTCCCGCCTACCATAACTGTTGGATCGTGCCCGGTTTCCTGCAGTATCCATCCCGTCATGGCAGTCGTGGTCGTTTTACCGTGCGCGCCGGCTACTGCCAGCAGCTGCGAATCATTAGCGAGTTCAGCAAGGGCTTCACTCCTTCGCATAACAGGAATCCCCTTTTCTCTGGCGCTGATGATCTCGGGGTGATCGACAGGAATAGCAGCACTGAAGACAACCTTGTCGGCATTTTCAATATGAAGTGGATCGTGTTTATCCAGAACGACTATTCCTGCGTCCAGCAGTTCGGCATAATTTTCGCCGGGACTTCTGTCGCAGCCGCTGACTTCAAGCCCTCGATATCGATACCAGAGAGCCAGAGAACTCATTCCGCTGCCGCAGATCCCAACAAGATGCACTCTGCTGGCCATTACGAACCCTCCTCTGCAGTACTGATCACGATTTCCGCGATGGTGTCTGCCGGGTTGACAGGCATTGTTTCCTCCAGAGCTGTTTTCATGCTCTGAATCATCCTTTCATCCTCAAGCAGGACGTTTATGGCGTTCCATATAACAGCAGTGTCGGAACTGTCCTGATTGAAAACGAGAGCTCCCCCCTTATCGGTTATCTCGAGAGCATTCCACTTCTGATGATCATCAGCGGCGAACGGGTACGGTATGTAAACAGCGGGAATTCTGAACCACGTCAATTCAGCGACTGTCATCGACCCCGAACGGGCCACCGCAATATCAGCAGCTGAATAGAGAAGTGCTGGATCATCCACAAAATCGATAACCTTAATCATCTGAAGATCGGACGTTTCTTCAATAATTCTTTCCCTGTCTCTGCTGCCGCATTGAAGCAGGACATATACATTCTCCGGCGCTCCCAGTGATGTATCGTTTATTGCTCTCGCACCCTGGCTTCCGCCAAGAAAAAGCACAACCGGAACACCATCCGGGATATTCAGTTTCTCTCTTGCATAACCTCTGTCGTATTTCTTAAGTGATTGCCTGACAGGATTTCCGGAGTAAACAGCACTTCTCCTGAAACCGGAAATGGCCGAATGGAAACCTGTAAGTACTTTGCTGGAAAAACGGGATGCCAGCCTGTTCGCCCTACCTGGAATACTGTTCGACTCATGGATTATTGAGGGAATACCAAGGCTGCGCGCAGCAACAACCGGGAAAAAGGACGGATAGCCTCCCGTAGCAAAAAGCACGGAAGGTCCCAGTTTGCGGAGCAGTTCCCTCGTCCTGAAGAATTCCCGAACAGCCCGGAAAGGCAGGAGCGCAACATCCAGTATACCTCTGTCGATGCGAGGAGGGTTCAAAATATGTACCGTATCGCCGAATTGCTTATACATCCTTTTGTCAACAGGCCGGGGAGTCGCTATAAAATCGATACTGGTATCCGGGTACCTCTCCCAGATAGCTTCCGCCACTGCGATTGCAGGGCTTATGTGACCACCGGTACCTCCACCTGCTATGGCAACTCTCATCCACTTGCCCCCTCACTGGCAACTCTGGATACAATTCCCAGAGTCCCGATGGTAACCATGAGATTAGATCCCCCCCATGACACGAGTGGAAGCGGCATACCTGTGGATGGAAACATTCTTGTAACCACGCCGACATGAATGAACATCCCGAGGGCAATTGAGGCTATCAGGCCTCCTGCAACCAGGTAACCGAAGAGGTGATCAGCATTTTCGGCAATAGTCCATCCTGACAGCAGCAGCAGCAGTAGCAGAGTGAGTATCAGAAGAACACCGGCAAATCCTGACTCCTCACCTATTACGGCAAGTATGTAATCTGAGAATGCTTCGGGCAGGAAGCCCCTCTGCTGCCTGCCTCTGCCGATGCCCCTTCCCATTATTCCTCCGCTTCCAAGCGCAATACAGGCCTGCTCGGGCTGGTAAGTTGATGCCTCAGCAGCATCCCCTGGCGAAAACCAGCTGACCAGCCTTTCCCTTCTGTATTCGGACGAAAATACAACCACAGAAGCCATCGCAAGCATGAGAAGGAAAAGAACCAGCATATCCTTGAATCTGGATTCGGCCAGGAACAGAACAGTGACCATTAGAATGATAATGTACATACCTCCGGCAAAATCGGGCTGAGATGCAACCAGACCTGCAGGGATGATGCCAAGAAGCGCAAGCCAGACAACACCGGCACCCGTTCTCGCACGGATTACGCCTTCAGAAACAAGGGAAGCGGCAAGTATCACATATGCAATCCTCGCTATTTCTGACGGCATTATCCGGAAACCGCCGAACAGAACCAGCCATCTCGCTGAGCCGTTGATTACAGGTGCCCAGTGAGTACCCCTGAGCAGCAGTAAAGCTATCAGCATGACTAACGATATCACGTAGAGTACAGGAGCAGCTTTCTTCAGTTTTCCCGGTGGGATCATCCAGGCAATTACTCCCGCAGCAATTCCTATGAGAACCTTTTTGATGTGAGGTAACAGGAAGATCGTACTTGATTCTGAATTCGTAATCAGCAGAGATTTGAATGAGCTTGCGGTGAATACTGCCAGAGTCCCCAGAATAAGCAGCAGAACCGCAGAAGCAATCATTATATTCCGGGCTCCGGATGGATTGATATTTGTCAATTTAAATACTCCACGAGCTTCCGGAAGTGCTCCCCCCGCTCTTCAAAACTGCTGTACTGGTCAAAACTTGCACATCCTGGACTAAGCAGCACAATATCTCCATTAACAGACTGATCCAAAGCCCGTTTCACTGCATTATCCAATGTGCCTTCCGTAAAGATCGGTGCTGTACCGGACCAGCAATTCTCCAGCATATCGGATGCATCTCCGATCAGGATGAGTACTTTAACCCGATCTGCTATCAGACTTCTGAGCTGGCTGTAATCAGTTTCCTTTGCCATTCCCCCGGCAATCAGTGTGATTGGTTCCGAAATACTCTCCAGAGCAACCTTCAGAGAATCCGGATTTGTAGATTTGGAGTCGTTTACAAAGGAAACACCACGGTATTTTCTTATGCATTCAATCCTGTGAGGGACACCGGGAAAGGATGAAAGCCCGCAAACCATCTCCTCAGGCTGCAGTCCGGCCATACCGGCAAGACATACAACTGCCAGGGCGTTTGACAGATTATGAAGACCGGATAGAGATAAATCTCTTACGTCAATCACGAATCTCGTGCTTACGGAATCCGAATAGTAGATTGAATTCCCCTCGGAGAAGGCACCTGCTTCAAAGCTTCCCCCAATACCGAAATACCATTCAAGACCGGAGGTTCTGCCGGCAAGAGGTATCGATCCTGAGTCATCCCTGTTAAGAATAAGCAGATCACTGTTATGCTGATTCATGAATATCCTGGCCTTGGCGTTGATATACCCCTCAATACCTCCATGACGCTGAAGATGATCCGGTGTAATGTTGAGTATTGCCGCAGCTAAGGGACGGAAAGTCTCTATGGTCTGCAGTTGATAGCTGCTAACCTCCAGAGAGATGAAATCAGCATCAGGATTCTCTATAATCGCCCTGCAGAACGGATAGCCGGTGTTACCAGCAACGGTTACATTTAAACCGGCTTTACTGAGTGTATATCCCAGCCATTCCGCGGTGGTGGTTTTCCCGTTGGAACCGGTAATTGCCAGTACCGGGATATCAGTGTTGCGGAAGGCCAGCTCGATCTCTCCAATGACCGGAACACCGAGTTCTCTTGCTGCCGAGGGAAGAGCAGATTCGGGGTCAATGCCCGGGCTTATCACAAAACCGTCAAGACCACCAAGACAGCCTGTCATATCGTTCCCGGTCACTATCCTGTTACAGTCCGGGCAGTCCTGCACATCATCCCTGATATCAAGACCAGTTACCGAGAAACCCCTCTGGCGCAGAAGTGCTGCTGCTGCTCTTCCACTCCTCCCGAGCCCGAATACTCCTATCTCTTTATTGCCATCGGTCCAGTATCCCATATTTTACCTGATCTTCAATGTAGTTAATCCCAGAAGTCCCAGGATAGCCGCTATTATCCAGAATCGTACAACAACTTTGCTTTCCATCCACCCGCAGAGCTCGAAATGATGGTGGATGGGCGCCATACGAAAAACCCTTTTCCCTGTTCTCTTGAACCAGCTGACCTGTAGAACAACGCTGAGAACCTCCACAACGAAAACTCCACCAACAAGAAAGAGAAGAAGTTCGTTCTTTGTTACTACTGCCATGGAGCCGATGGCGCCGCCCAGAGCCAGAGACCCAGTATCACCCATGAAAACCGATGCTGGAGGTGCATTGAACCAGAGGAAACCCAGACATGCCCCTGCCATCGCCCCGGCAAAAATGGACACTTCTCCCACCCCGGGCAGGTACGAGAACTGCAGATAATCGGCGAAATTCACATGTCCGAGGAGATATGCCATCAAACCGAATGTTATGATCGATATTAGACTGACACCTGTCGCAAGTCCGTCCAGGCCATCGGTAAGGTTAACTGCATTTGCCGTTCCGGCAAGCACCAGCGCAACGAATACGATATAAAAGAGTCCCAGATCAAGCCTGATATCCTTGAAAAACGGAACTGTCGTTTCTGTCGATGTGATATTTATACCCTCTGAGGATTCAAGATCTACAGTACGCACTGAAGGCATCAGCCTGATATCCGGTACATTCCCGCCGGGTGTTACAGGGCTGAAACAGAGCCATGCTCCAAGAGCGATTCCAATGATGAACTGCCCTGCAAGCTTATATCTTCCTATCAATCCTTTTGAACAGTGTCTGACAACTTTCAGATAATCATCCAGCAACCCGATAAGCCCCATCCATATCGTTGAAATGAGCACAACCAGCAGGTAACGGTTATCTAGCACTCCCCATAAAAGTACCGGAATCAGAACAGATAGAAGAATGAGAAGACCTCCCATAGTGGGGGTACCCTCCTTCTTAAGGTGACTCTGCGGACCATCGTCCCGGACGGTCTGACCGATCTGGTGCTTCCTGAGAAATCTTATCACGAAGGGGCCTGCGGCGAACGCTATTATCATAGCGGTAACGGTGGCTCCTGCAGCACGGAAAGTGATATAACCGAACAGGTTGAAAATTGAAGCGGATTCCCTCAGCGGGTACAGTATCCAGTAAAGCATCAGATACCCTCCTCCATGGAACGAACCAGTTCACTGAGTTGCAGCGAATTTGACCCTTTTACGAGCACGGTGCATTCAGAAGAAACGGTATCCCTCAGAATCCCCAGGGCTTCTTTCCAGTCTTTTGCCATAAATATCCTTGTTCTTACAGCATCGGTCTTAACTGAATCGTACAATTCCCCTGTAAGGATCAGGAAATCCAGTCCAATGCTGTCCGCCTTCTGAAGTATCTCCCTGTGGAAGATGGGCGCATCCTCGCCCAGCTCCCGCATGTCGCCCAGAACTGCTCCTCTGCTTCCCTTTATCCCTTGCAGTACTGCAAGGCATGCTCTGGTCGAATCAGGATTCGCATTGTAACTCTCATCAAGGATGGTTATCCCACCGGCCCGTACAATCCTGCCCCTTCCGATTGCGGGAGAAACGGCAGCAATCGCTGTGATCGCCCTTTCAATTGGTACATTCAGTGCTCCCGCCATCAGCACTGCCGAAACCGCATTCATCATATTGTGACTGCCCTCGAACTGAAGTCTCAGCTTTTTCTTATAAGGGTAAATAGTGTATGTACCGTCTTCCTCCTCGAACCATGCATCTCCACCGTCTCCGAAATACCTGATATTCAATCCTGCAATGTGAGCAGTGCTTCTAAGGATATCCTCATCCACAGGGATTACGCATAGCCCACCGGGAGCGGTTGTCCTGATGAGTTCAGCTTTGGCTCTTGCTATGTCATCAATAGTATTGAAGAACTCCATATGAGCATGCCCGATATTGGTTACCAGGCAATCTGTCGGAGAGGCAACCTCACCCAGGAGCAGCAATTCTCCCGCATGGTTCATGCCGAGTTCAAGGATGATGATATCGGGATCCTGTTCGGGAGCATTAAGAATGGTAAGAGGCATACCCAGGTGATTGTTCAGATTCCCACTGGTGCTGTATACACTGTAACTGCATTCAAGTACGGCAGTCAGAAACAATCTGGTGGTTGTTTTTCCGCTGGAACCGGTAATTCCTATTACCCTTGACCTGATATTACTCCGTCTCCATTGCGCAGCATCAAGAAGAGCCTGCTCAACACTTTCAACAAGGATTATCCCGCAGCGCTTACTCCCGCGGGAAACTACCGCCATTCCATTGTCCTGGAGTACGTTATCAACGTACTGGTGTCCATCAGTGCTGCCTCCGGCAAGGGCGAAAAACAGGCAGTCCCTGGTGGAATCCCTTGAATCAATCACAGCGCTGGTGACAATCCTGCCTGCACTTTCGGGCGCGACCCAGCCGCCGCAAGCGAGAGCGATGTCACCCATGCGCATCATTCCAGCACCTCTTTCAATGCTGCTGCAGCTTCCTCACGATCATCGAAATGTATTCTCTTCTTCCCCAGGATCTGATAATCTTCGTGCCCCTTACCGGCGATAATCACGACATCTCCCGTTTTGGCGACGCTGATTGCAGACCTTATGGCCGCCCGTCTGTCCGGCTCCACGATTACCCGGCATTGAGATTCTGTACTTAACCCGGCGGTGATATCGCTAATAATCGAATCCGGTTCTTCTGTCCTGGGATTATCACTTGTAATAATTACGATATCCGCAATACTTTCCGCTATCTGCCCCATGATGGGACGCTTGGATGCATCTCTGTCGCCACCTGCTCCAAAAACAGTGATAACTCTGTTTGCAGTCAGCTCCGAAGCCTGCTTCAGTATCCGCTTCAGAGCGTCAGGCGTATGGGCGTAATCAACTGCTACAAGAAAATCCTGGCCCAAATTAACGGACTGGAACCTTCCGGGTACACCCGGGAAATCTTTAAGGCTTGCAGATGCGGACAGAGGATCGATACCCAGTTCAATCGCTGCCGCCATGGCACCTGCAGCATTGAAGATGTTGAATTTGCCGGGGATGCTCATCTCTACCGGAACCGAAATTCCGTCTGTCTGTAATTGGAAGGAGATTCTGCCCAGCTCACCGAAGACATTACTGATCCGGTAAGTATCGTTTTCACGAAATCCGAAGGTCACAGCGCCGTCTATCGACGGGAATCCATCTGAGTAGGTGCCTACGATAGAAGTTCCATTATTCTTGAGCAGGTCAAACAGGTGCTTCTTGGAGTCGAGATACTCCTTCATGCTCTGATGAAAATCCAGGTGATCCTGCGTGATGTTGGTGAAAAGCGCCGCGTCAAACCTTACATCATCAACCCTGCTGAGGGAAAGGGCATGACTCGATACTTCCATTATACAGCATCTGTCACCTTTCTGAACCATTTCTCTCATCATGCCTGCAGTGATCAGTGCACCCGGTGTCGTCATTTTCGCGTTTATATTCTCCCCACCGACGAGATGACCGATTGTGCCCATGATGCCGCTCTGCATATCGTGTTTTTCCAGTATCCAGTGAAGCATTCTCGCGGTTGATGTTTTTCCGTTCGTACCGGTTATGCCAACTGTGATAAGCTCATCCCAGGGATAACCGTAGAAACGTGCGGCGATGAGAGAGAGAATTCCCCTGTTATCATGATCGGGATTCACACATACCCTGTAATCGTTCGAGACCTGCCGCTCCGCCAGCACGGCAGCGGCTCCGCTGTCCAGTGCCTGCTCAATGTGAATATGTCCGTCCGTCTTATAACCCTTGAGCGCCACAAAGAGGGATCCCGCTACGACTTTTCTGGAATCCTCCTCAACTGAAGTTATCTCCACCGGGGCAAGATTTCCGGGGAGCGGGATATGGGTATTCCTCAGAAGATCAGAGAGGATCACTCGAGCACCCCCGCCATAAGATTCTCTTCCCCTCTTCCAGATCCCAGGGCCAGTTCCGGTTCAACTGCAAGAATTCTCGAGGTTATCTCCGCGAACACCGGTGCTGCGGATGCGCTTCCCCATCGGTACTCGTAATCCGGGCCGTCTATTATCACGACAAGTACAAAACTGGGATTATCGGCGGGAACCAATCCCACAAATGCACTGAGATAGTCGCTGCTGCCGCTGAGTCGTTCAGCAGTGCCGGTCTTACCTCCAATTGCAACTCCATCTACAGCAGCATTCGCGCCGGTTCCTTCCTCAACAACAGCTCTCAGCGTGCGTCTTACAGTCTCCGCTGTTTGCGGTGAAAGAGGGTGGGATCGTACGATTGACTCTTCCTGTACCCACTGATCTCCATCACGGTAGGCATCCAGAAGTCTAGGGTAATAAAGAGTACCTCCATTCGCTATAACACTGTACGACATTGCAAGCTGAATGGGAGTAACTGTTATTTCCTGGCCAATGGCGATCTGGGCAGATGACACTCCAGACCATCCGTGAGATCCGGGAACCGGCAGTATTCCTCTCGATTCGTCAGGGTACTCGATCATTGTCTTCAGACCGAATCCGAAAAGGCTGCAGTAGTCGCAGAGAGTGGTGTCTGAAAGAAGGCGGGAAAGCATCACGGTGCCCACATTGCTTGAATTGATAATGATCTCGTCGCGGCTGAGGACACCCATTTCATGGGCATCGGATATACTATCCCCCGCAACGTCGATATACCCATCACTGCAGTTGAATAATTCTCCTTCTTCTATCAGGTCTTCCTCAATGCAGGCTGCGTAGGTGACAATCTTGAAGGTTGAGCCCGGTTCATGATAGCCCTGAAAACAGTGATTAGTGGCGAGGGATCCGTTCTGTGCTCTGATCGGCACACTGCCGGCTGCGAGCACCTCTCCATTGGTCGGATCCAGCAGCACTGCCGCGGCCCAGTCGCTGTTGTATTGATCCATGGCGCTTAGCAGTTCCTCCATGATGATGCACTGAAATCTTGCATCTATAGTCAGCATGATGTCACGGCCATCAACGGCATGAATATTGTCCGCTTCGGGGTCGGTCAGGTTGTATCTCCCAGTGGCACTTCTCTCTATGAACAATCTCCCATCGATCCCCTGAAGATCGGAATTGAACCATTGCTCTATACCTTCTGCATTCTCGGCTGTGAATCTTCCTAAGATCCCGGCTGCCATATCACCCATGGGATAGGTCCGCTTCTGCGTAACATCAACGCTTACACCTGTGGGCAGACCCGAATTAGTAAGAAGCATTGCGTCCTGATAGGGAACGTCGATCGCAAGAATCTGATTCCCCGAACGTCTTTCAGCAGGTAGTTTCACCAGTGAATATTCACTGAGCTGCAGAAGAAGAGTGTCGATAAGAGCGGTTTCTTCCCGGGGAACTTCAGGCCAGTAAACCTGAAAAGTCGCAACTGTTCTGTTCCCGGCCAGAAGGTAGCCGTTCCTGTCAACTATCCTCCCCCGCCGGGCTTCCACATCGATCTGGGTTGTATGCTGATTACACGCTATATCGGAATAGTGCTGATGGAGCACAATCTGAATATTGATCAGCCGTCCGGTGACGATCAGAAAACCTATCAATGCTGAGATCATAATCATCTTCAGCCTTGCCGAGCGCCGCTCGGGGGAGATCTCACTGTTCCATACAGACATACTGCTCACCCCCCGATACGCTTGGATCCAACAGTAGAACTGTAAAATGCTCGAGGGATACAGGTGCAAGACCCAGCTCACTGCCAACCCTCTGCAGCCTCTCAGGATTCAGGAGAGCAGCCCTCTCTACCTGGAGTTCATCCCTTCTCCAGATGAGCTGACGATTCAGTTCAGTAAGATCCCTGTATCTCATCGAAAGCACCAGCCTCCAATTGTAAACACCAGCCTCAAGCACGAGCAGAAGAAGAGCCGCCGCCGCGATCACCTGGAGAATTCTGCGCACTCCGATTTTCATATCCTTATCCCCATCCGAAGCCTTGCCGACCTTGCCCTGCTGTTCCTCCGTACTTCATCCTCACCGGAAACAACCCACCGGGGAGAGTGCTGCCGATACCCGGGAGTATCTCTGAACAGCAGCTTGATCTTCCTGTCCTCGATGGAGTGAAACGTTATAAATGCAATTCGAGCACCAATTTCAGTCCAACCGTTCAGTTCATCGATCAGCCTGTTCAGCTGATCAAGCTCTCCGTTTACAGCGATCCTGAGAGCCTGGAAAACTCTGGAGAGTATTTTATTGGAGCCTCTTCGAACTGAGGCATTGACTATCTTAGCAAGTTCAAGGGTTGTACTGACAGGTCGGTTTCGTGCTATCGCCTTTGCTATCCTCCTGCTTCTGCCCTCTTCACCGTAGTTGTAGATGATATCAGCTATTTCTTTTTCGGATATTCTGTTCAGCAGTTCTGCCGCTGTTTCGCCTTCTGAATCATCGAACCTCATATCCAGAGGGCCTTCGAACCTGTAGGAGAACCCCCGCAACGGATCATCAAGCTGCAACGATGAAAAACCCAGATCAAAAAGAGCTGCGGATACCTTACCTAAACTCAGTTCGTTAATGATTTCAGGTATTTCCGTATAACTCCCCTGCCGCACTATTACATCAGGGTTATCGCTGAACCTGCTTCTGAGGATTTCAACAGCTGCAGGATCCCGATCAACAGCAAGAAAGGTCATCCCTGGCAAGGCGCGGGAAAGCATCGCCAGGTGCCCTCCTGCACCGGCCGTTCCATCCACAAGAAGTCCTTCATTCAGGTCACCTGCGAAAAACTCAACAACCTCATCTGCCATTACCGGCACATGAGAGGAGATATCTATCCCGTTATCGGGACTTTTCAGACTGTCTTCTACAGATCTTTCTGCGCACATTGAAACCAGGCCTCCTGAAAAGGGAGAGACGATAACTCAGTAAATATCGATGTCGATTTCCTCAATGGCTTCTTCCAGAGAGGATACCTGTTCCTTTTCCCGTCCAGCGTACCGCTGGGCAGCCCAGAGTTCGATTGAATCAAGCAAACCAATGAAAACAATTTCATGGGTCATTCCGGAAACTTCAATCAGGTCGGAAGGAATGGTTATCCTGCCCTGACCGTCTATATTCACAGGTCGAATGTACTGGGAGAATTCGCGAATAATGTCTCTGTTTTTTCTGACGTTCCGGGAGAGTGATGCAAGCCCGTCCCTGACATTCTGCCACTTCTCCGGCGGGTAGAGAATAAGACTACCCTCCATGCCCTTCCCGATGAAAAGACCTTCTCTGGGCAGCTGCCTCCGAAACTGGGCGGGTACGCTTACCCGGCCCTTATCGTCAAGCGTATGTATGTGCTTCCCTGTGTAATCATTCATGGGCAACCCTCCAGATCAATTCTATCCCACAATTCCCCACTGTCAACCCATTTCATGGGACTACATCCCACACGAATTCATAGTTGGAAATAAATACTACTTTATAGTATTACTGTATAATGATTTATGGGATTAGCGCAATCGTTCCGAATTGAGCGAGAGGATTTCTACTATAATGAAGATATATAGTACAGTGCCTTCGGCGGACTGAAATGGTGGTTATTCTCTATTATTTTTTCTTATCATGGTAGTAGTAATGATACTTATATGTGTAGTAATTGTATGAGGTATAGGTGTTCAGCGGATCAAATCCATTAAGAACGGCACCTACACTGTGGCCGGATCCTCTCTGAAGTTTTTCCCACGCTGACTTGAGCACTCTCCTGTCGATCTTTTTTACGCCAACAACCATCAGTGTGGCATCGACTTCCGGACTCATTACAATAGGATCGGTAACGACTGCAATCGGCGGGCTGTCGAAAACGATCATGTCGTAGGATTTTTTCAATAGCGCATGAAGAGTCCTGAATTTTCTACTGCCGAGTAATTCAGAGGGATTATGCGGTATATGCCCGGATGTAAGAACTGACAGATTCTCTATGCTCGTGCTGTTTACCGCTTCTTCCAGCGGAATCATACCGGTTACCGTTTCAGTAAAACCGGGCTCCTGTTTAAGACCGAATACCTTATGCAGGATGGGGCGTCTGAGGTCAGTATCCACGATCAGAACCCTGGACCCGGCCTGAGCTATGGCCACAGCAAGGTTTCCAGCTGTAGTGGATTTACCTTCCCCGGGACCGGCGCTTGTAATCAGAATCGAGTGTATCCCCTCCTCAATGGCGCTGAAGCGAAGGCTTGTTCTAAGATCCCTGTACGCCTCACTGGCAGCCTGTCTCGGAGCGGTTATCATTATAAGCCCCTGTTTGCCCCCCGGTATTGTGACATCGGATCTGGGTACTTTGGGTATCACACCGATTACAGGAATGCCTAGATTTTCGACGTCCTCTGGGTTCTTGACAGAAGAATCAAGCTGCTCCTTCAGGAAGATGAACCCGATTCCCGCGGCCAGTCCAGCGAATATTCCCAGGATCAGATTTCGTTTTCGGTTGGGTTTTATCATGCCGCCGGGAAGAGCTGTATCGACTATTGTCACGTTACCGATCTGACCCGCCTCAGCAATTCTGACTTCTTCGAACTTGGTTCTGAGCATAAGGTAGATGTTCTCGCTTACTCTCCAGTTTCGCTCGAGCCTTGCCAGTCTCAATTCCAGTTCAGGAAGAACCGAGATGCTGTCCTCAAGATCAAGCACAATACTTCTCAGAACAGACTCCCTTATTCTCTCAGCCCTCAGCTGTGATTCAACCGTTACAAGTTGTGATACTATTCCCTGAAGAGACTGAGCGGGATCATTGGGGTATTGACTGTAAGCAGCTTCCTCAAGTGCCCGGGTAAGGGCTTCCCTCCTGACGGAGATCTGAGTGTTCAGATCGATGATAACAGCGTCATCCTCAACACCGCCCCGGGACATCAGTGAGGCTCTGGAAGATTCAAGGGTTGCTATATCGCTTTCAAGTTGTGCAATGAAGGCAGTATTCAGATTGGCAATATCCTCAGCAAAATTGATGCGGCCGATCTCAAGCTGATCCGCGTAATAGGTCTTCTGGGCCTGCAGGGCTCCCTGTTCGGTCCTTGATGTAGCCGCCGCTGTTTCAAATATGGATAGATTCCTCACAATCTGAGCTGTCTCGGTGCTCAGGCTCAGTATTCCGTACTCCTCTTTGAACAGGGTCAGGGAATCCTCAGACTCAGCAAGCTCGATCTCCATGATAGCAAGCTGTTCAGCAAGGAATTCCTTAACCAGTGTATTCTCTCCCCTGGCATCGGTCAGGTTTCGTCTGAAGTATGTCTGAACTACAAGGTTAGCCATTGTAGCCGCAGCAACGGGAGAATAACCGATCGCGGAAAGAACGAAGAAATCGCTATCCTTCATGATACTGACTGAAATGCTGCCCCTTGCCATTCCGATAAGTGAACCTCGAAGGTTGTTCTGCGGAACAGTAAGGTCACAGTAAAGGATGGTAAGCAGACTGTCTGAGTTAGGCGACCTTAAGATTGAATCGGCTACCGATTCAGCCATGCTCCTGCTGTGTATTATCTGTATCTGGTTGTTCCGCATGGGATCCATCTCGAACCAGA
>CAZUYF010000010.1:0-20702 GCA_964624675.1 uncultured bacterium | reverse complement strand
GTTGCCATACTCAAGGTGGAGGACAGGTACGGGAACGTTCTTGAAGATAACCAGACTCCCAGCGCAGGAAGGAGGGTTCTCTCAGAAACAGGTGCGTACCTTGTGAATTCCCTTCTTCAATCGGTTGTCCGCGAAGGAACCGCGGCTGGAAGCAGATGGTACTGGGGCGGACCCTTCTCGGGAAGGAGAGCCGGAGGGAAGACCGGAACCACAAGTGATTATGCAGATGCATGGTTCGTAGGTTTCACTCCTGATCTTGTTGCCAGTGTATGGGTTGGGTACGACAATCATGTCGTGAGAATGAGGCTGCAGAACGGCAGGGGACAATCCGGCAGCAGCATAGCCCTCCCTGTATGGAACAGCTTTATGAGGGGCGTTTTTGAGGATGACCCGGCGGATTCAACTGTCGTTTTCCCCGGCCCGCCTGAGAATTCAGTAGAGACTGCAATCATCTGTACAATCACAGGCCAGCTTGCCCTTGAAACCTGTGGGGAAAATACGAGGCAGGAGGAGTTCTGGGAGGGAACCGCTCCCCAGCACTACTGCACCCTTCATGATTATTCAACCGGAACTTTCCTTCCCGATACAACTCTTCCCGATTTCACCGAATTTGATCTGAATTACACTAATCACGGAGCGAACTGATGCCACCAATCTGGTTTATCATTCTGGCGTTTCTTGTACTGACAGTTTTCTTTCTGGCATGGCGCCTTATCAAGTCACCCGCATGGAAACAGCTGCAGCTGAGAAAAGCAGCTAAAATCGCGGCTGGGGGAAAAACGGACGACATGATAGGATTCCTCAAAAGGAATATGAACAGGAAGAGTGTTTCCGACCCGCTGACCAACGCTCTGGTTTATTTCTATATCAAAGCCGGTATGTACGATGAGGCTGAATCCATCATCCTTGAGGCAATTGAAAAAGGAGATGACAGTGCAATGGCCCTTGCACAGCTTGGTTACGTGGCAGGCGGCAGAAAAGACCACAGGAAGGCTGAGGAACTCTACAGAGAAGCCCTGAAACGTGACGATTCCCTCAAATCTACCATGAATATGAACATAGCTGGAATGCTGATCGAACGTGGCGAGCGGCTCGATGAGGCGGAAGAGCTTCTGACTGAAGCCCTGGAACTCAGAGACGGTTCGGCCAGGAGCGGTATTCATATTAATCTTGCCATGCTTTATCTCAAGAAAAAACAACCTGTTGATGCCAGGGTTCAGGCGATGACAGCATACGAGCTCATCCCTTCGGGAAACATCATTCTCACCAGCAGCAGAGCCAACGCCCTTGCTCTCGCATCCAGGGCATGCTCCATGCAGGGAGAGAATGATGAAGCATCAAAGCTTGCTTCAAAGGCACTTAAACTGGTCGAAGACCTTCCGGGAATGAACAGGCTTGCAGAGGAACTGAAAGTTATGATAAAGGATAGCAGCTCTTCCAAGGCCAAGTGATCCCTTGAAAAAATCGATCTGGTCAGTCATCCTCGCCATAGCGGTATACACAGCCATCGTTTTTCTGTCCGATGCGAAGGAAGTGGGTAATGCACTATCCGGTATTTCCCTCTATTGGATACCCCTTTTCCTTTCCCTGTCTCTTCTTAATTACCTCCTGAGATTCTTCAAGTGGCAGTACTTTCTGGTAAGGATAGGTGTACATATCCCCTGGAAGGAGAGCCTTGCAGTATTCGTTGCAGGCTTTTCGATGACCGTCTCACCCGGCAAGCTTGGAGAACTCCTGAAATGCTTCCTTCTGAAGGACAGCAGGAACATCCCGGTCTCAAGAACCTCCCCGGTGGTTGTTGCTGAGCGGATAACGGATCTGATCAGCATGATATTCATTGCCATTATCGGTCTTGTGCTCGTTCGGCACAGAGGGGCAATGATAGCCATAGGTGCGGGAATCGTATTCGTTCTTTCAATAATGGTTTTCCTGCTCTGGAAGAAGGCTTTCGGATTCCTTACCAACCTTCTCTGCAGAATAAAAAAGATTGCGAAGCACCGCGGAAGTTTCGAAAAATTTCACAGGAACTGCTCATCTCTCCTGGATTTGAAAAGCATGCTGATCGCTGTTCCCCTCGGAATTCTGTCATGGGGCGCGGAAGCTCTCGTGCTCTGTCTGGTGTCCATTTCTCTGGGAATAGAACCCGGGCTTTCTGTCGGGCTTGCCCTGCTCGCTCACTCGGCGGGAACCATAGCCGGAGCCGTCTCCATGATACCTGGAGGCCTCGGTCTCACAGAAATAACCATAGGAGCCATTCTCATAAGTGTTATGCCGGAACCCGATGCGGCGGTAACAACGCTCATCATGCGTTTCGCCACACTCTGGTTTGCCGTGCTGCTCGGAGTGATCGTGCTGGGCATAATCAAGAAGAAAAACCAATAGGGAATTCATCTGTCATCGTCCAGATAGGCTCCAGCGGGGGTCTGGACGCGCTGGATGCAGCACCTAATGGAACATTGACCCGGCCTCCGGGGTAATATATTACTAGACATGTATGCGAAGATACCATTAAGGAGAAGATTCTATTATGAGGATAGTACTTATTGCATTGTTGTTGTCAGTGTCATGCGCTGTTCTGGCCGTTGGCCTTGAACCAACCAATTTCTCCCTTATTGAACCCACCGGTTCCTGGTTCGATCCGGATTTTTCCGGTTATGCAAGTTTCAGCATGATCAGCGGAGGCGGTCGAACTCTTGGAACCGGCCTTACCGTTGGAACTATGTCGTTCTCACTTCATCCGAACTGGTATGCCTCGATAGATATAGGATATGCTAAGCTTTACGACTTCCACGGTTTCTCAACAGGCAGGGTTCTTGGCGGGCTGGACCTCAGGTGGCAGCCTTCGGATGATTTCATGTTTCAGTTTCATATCAGCGGTTCACTTCCGGATTCCACACTGACCGGGTTCTGAAAACTGCTTCCTGAAAAGTACTTCCTTACACTTTGCCTTTTTCTGCTGACAGTATCACCAGGTGATTCCCTCACCAGAGCTGGTAATCTGCCGGATGCACTTCCTTTATTACTTGAAGAGACAACCGAGGATCCATACAACCCATGGCTCCTTTACAGGTTCGCCTGGGTCTGCAACAGAATGGAAAAACCTGAAGACGCTCTCGAACCCGCTCTTGCCGCCTGGAGGATCGAACCGGACAACCAGTGGTATCTTGCGGAGTATATCCGGGCTTTGAAGAACCTTGAAATGTACGATGGATTGATCGGCTGCGGAGATTATATCAGAGGAGGGGGTGTTTGCCGCTACTACCTTGCCGTCGCTGAACGCGAACTGGGTATATGCCCTTCTCCTTCGATCGAGTACCTGCTCACAACCTCCGCCTGTGATGACGATTCAGCCGCTGCGGATGCCTGTGCCTGGCTGGCCGTACTGCTTGGGAATGAAGTCGAAACTGACAGTATTATCGCTCTGGTTGAAACTGCTGCTGCGCTTGCGCCGGATGTAGTTTTCTACAGATGCATGCTTGCGGAAAAACTTGCGGAGAATGGAGAAACGGAGCGTTCCAGAGAACAGCTCCATTTTATGAGACTGGAAGGATCAACGGGCTACTCCTACTGGCAGGCATGTGCATCACTGGCCGAAGCCGAAGAGGATACTGACAGGCGAATATGGGCGCTGCGAAAAGCCAGGAACAGCAGGATATGCCCTGAAACCAGCCGTAATCTGGGCTGGACCCTTTATGTATCCGGAAGGGATGCTCTGAGGGAGGGGGAGATACTTCTCTCACGGGAACGCCTTTGGGAAGCTGCCAGTCTTGGGGATTCTTCGGAGATCTACGTTCACAAAGCCGATTCACTGCTGGAACTGATACATGAGTTTGAAAACTCTATTCCTGATAGTCATTAGTATCATCCTGCTCCTCATTGCGGGAAGATGCCTCCGTAGACCTCCCTGGCCGGGAACAGGTGATATAACAAAGGATAGAACCTCTGAGATTACTCCGATGTACCGGAATCCCGATGTTTTCGTTATTATAGAAACAGTAATTTGATAGAAATTCGCAATGCGATTAAGGCTTCATTGCCCGGAGGGTAGATAGAGTGTTCAAGAAAGTAGTTAACTCACTGTTCGGTGACAGACAGAATAAGAAAATTTCATCTCTCCAGCCGTATGTAGATGAAGTAAACGAATACTTCGAGAGGCTTGAATCACTCTCTGAGCCGGAATTGAAGGATTTTACCAGACAGTTCAGGATCAGGCTTGCAAAGGGTGAAACCACTGATGACATAATGTGTGAAGCCTTTGCCGTCGTGAAAGAATCCTGCAGAAGGCTTCTCGGTCAGCCCTGGCTGGTCACCGGTCACAGTCTTGAATGGAATATGGTCCCCTTCGATGTTCAGATAATGGGTGCAGTTGTACTTCATCAGGGTAAAATAGCCGAGATGGCCACAGGTGAGGGCAAAACACTAGTTGCGGTATTGCCCATGTATCTGAATGCGCTTGAACTGAACCCGAAATGGGTTGAGCTTGCAAAGCAGAAATACGGTGAAGACCCTGATAAATGGGAGTTTGAGCCTATTGAGGACGTTCCCGTTGGAAAGGGCGCTCACCTTGTAACCGTGAACGATTACCTCTCCAAAAGAGACGCTGAATGGATGAGCGGGGTCTACGAATATCTCGACCTCTCCATCGGGTGTATACAGATGGAGATGAATCCTGAGGAAAGAAGGAAGCAGTACTGGAAGGACATCACTTACGGAACTAACAATCAGTTCGGTTTTGATTACCTTCGGGACAATATGGCTGTCAGTCTTGTGACCCGGGTTCAACGCGGACACAACTTCGTAATCGTGGACGAGGTGGACAGTGTCCTTGTAGATGAAGCAAGAACCCCCCTTATCATCAGCGGTCCTGTAGCGCGTTCTCAGAACCGCTACAAGGAATACAGGAACGATGTCCATAAACTGGTCAAAAAACAGACGGTTCTTGTGGGCGGAATGGTAGCCGAAGCGGACGAACTCTGGGATAAAGGGAATGAGGAGGAGGCCGCCCTTTTGTACTTAAAGGCAAGGAAGGGAGCTCCAAAGCAGAGAAAACTTGTGCGTTCGCTGCAGGACCCCGATCGTTTGCAGGCCTTGCAGAGGATGGAAGGTGTTATTCTCCGGGAGAAAAGAGCTCATGAACTTGATGAAGATCTCCTGTTTGCCATGGATGAAAAGGAGAAATCCATTGCTCTCTCGGAGGCCGGCAGAAAATCGCTTTCTCCGAATGACCCGGATTTCTTCCTGCTCGATGATATCGGAGATGGGATGGCTGAGATAGAACTTCAGGATATCCCTGAGGAGAAAAAGGAGGAACTGCGAAGGCAGACCTACCAGGAACATTCTCACAAAGCTGAAGCTCTGCACAATATTGATCAGCTCCTCAGAGCCTTTCAGCTGTACGAGAAGGATGTGGAATACGTTGTTCAGGATGGAAGAGTGCTGATCGTAGACCAGTTCACCGGAAGACTCATGCCGGGAAGACGTTTCAGTGACGGTCTGCATGAAGCTCTTGAAGCCAAGGAGAATGTCGAGATAAGAAGCGAAACCCAGACCCTGGCAACCATTACCATACAGAACTATTTCAGGATGTATTCGAAGCTTGCCGGTATGACTGGAACAGCTGAAACCGAAGCAGATGAGTTCGAGAGTATTTACAACCTCGATGTGGTTGTCATACCAACAAATGTTCCTGTAATTAGACAGGATTTCAACGACCAGGTTTACAGGACCCGGCGGGAGAAATACACAGCGATAATCAACGAGATTCAGCGGCTTCATTCGATGGAGCAGCCGGTACTTGTCGGTACGGTTTCGGTGGATATATCAGAATTACTGTCCAAGCTGCTGAAAGCCAGAAAAATCCCTCACAGCATTCTGAATGCCAAGCATCATCTGCAGGAGGCTGAAATAATATCAAGGGCAGGTCAGAAGGGTGCGGTCACTATCGCAACCAACATGGCTGGCCGGGGAACCGATATAAAACTGGCAGAATCGATAAAGAAATTAACTGATGGAAGCGGTAACACAGTTCCCGGTGGTCTATTCGTCATAGGTACAGCCAGACATGAATCCAGAAGAATAGACAGGCAGCTGCGTGGAAGATGCGGCCGTCAGGGTGATTCCGGAGCCAGCAGATTCTACCTTTCACTTGAAGATGATCTTTTCAGGCTGTTCGCTTCGGAAAAGCTCATTGATTTTATGAAAAAAAGTGGAGGAGAGGATGAGGGAGAACCGATCGAACATTCACTTCTGACAAAGGCTATTCAGAAAGCGCAGAAAAGGGTTGAAGAGTACAACTTCGGGATAAGAAAGCACCTGATCGAGTACGATGACGTTGTTAATAGGCAGCGTGAAGTAATCTACGACAGAAGGCTTCAGGCGTTAACAGGAGAGGAACTCTCAGAGGAAGTGATCGATATGGTTGCAGCTGTATCGCGTCATGTTCTTACCGATGCAATAACTGATGACACAGAGATTGAAGAATGGAATCAGGAAAGAGCCCAGCTTCTGCTGGGAGAGATCTCCAGAACCAGATTTGATCTATCAGGGCTTATGTCGGGAGAGTATTCCGCCGAGGAAGTAAGAAATGCTGCTGCGGATCTTGTTCTTGAATACTACTACATGAAGAAAGAGAAGATAGGTCAGGAACTCTCTTCAGAGCTTGAAAAACGGGCGGTTCTCGGCTCTATTGATTCCATGTGGAGGGAACACCTCTATGGGATTGACCATCTGAAATCAGGGATAAACCTGAGGGCTTACGCGCAGCGTGATCCTCTGGTGGAATTCAAGAAGGAAGCTTTTGGTCTGTTCGAGGAACTGCTAGACAGGATCGATAAACTGTCGGTCAGACAAGTGCTTTCCTTATGGCCCGCGAATGCACGGACCGGTCTTCCGGAGAACCGGCAGGTAAGCGGCAACGCGATGCATCCCTCTTCAGCCCTTCCTGCTCCAGGTTCTATTGGGGGACAGGAACCGCAGAAGACAGGTGGAAGACCGGCGACGATAATAAGGGATAACCCCAAGGTCGGCAGAAACGATCCGTGCCCATGCGGAAGCGGAAAGAAGTACAAGAAATGTTGCGGAGAATGAAAGGAGATAACGATGGCTGAAAACGGTAAAGGTGAATTCTGGGCATTCGTAGCCGGGACTCTGGCTGGAGGAATATTCGCCCTTCTCTATGCACCTGCAAAAGGTGAGGAAACAAGGGAGAAGGTTCGAGCAACGACTGAAGATATCTACGGCAGGGGTGAGGAATTCTACACTCACTTCCGGGCTGAGGCAGAGAAGCTGATAGCCGAAGGAAAAAAGATGGTCGACGAAGTCTCCACGACTGGGAAAGAGAAGTACGAGGAGATGATCCAGAAGCTTGATGAGACGCGGGAAAAGCTCGAGCAGGCCAGAGATAAGGGTATGGGAAAGGTCGAAGAGATTATAGAAAAGGTTGAAGAGATAAAGGAAAAAACTGAGAAAAAAGCAAAGAAACCCGCTGCGAAAAGTGCAGAAAAATAGATCGGTTATCATCTGGGGTGACGGCTCGGTCGGAACAGGACTGGCCGTTGCCCTTTCCAGTAATTTCAACGTTCTTATAGCCGGACCGCATGGAAGCGGCCGCGGGAAGATGAAGCTTTCATCCTCCGGTGCATTTTCAGGAAAAGGTACTGTCGAAAAAGTCGAATCCGGTGATCGAATCCATTGTGATTACTGTGTTGTGGCTCTGAAAGCCTACGATCTCGCGTCTGCAGCGAAACCCGCCATGGATTCAAGCGATGATCGCTGCATCTGCCTTACGAATGGAATGGGCCTTGAAGAAGAATGGGGGGAATCCTGGGGAGAAAGAGTTGAACCAGCAGTTCTTACCGCAGGTTTTCACCTTCTGGACAGATATTCTGTGGAAACCGCAGAAGGCGATCTGGTAGTTTCCTCCGGGGGCAGGGCATATGATCTTTTCAAAGAGAGTTCTCTCCATGTTGTTCCGACCTTCGAGATGGAGATTGTCCGCTGGTCAAAATGGCTGACAAATAGCGTTATCAACCCCCTTGGTGCTCTCTCCCGCCTCAGAAACAATCAGCTTCTGCAAGCCGGTCTCGGTACAGCAGCAGATACACTTTTCATGGAATTGGTCGAAGTGATTCCTGCAGTTCACAGGGATGCCGCGGCAGCAAAGGCGAGGGAAATGTTGAATTTTCTGCTTGAATCACAGCCCAACAGGTGCAGCATGCTTCAGGATATTATCTCCGGAAGGAGAACGGAGATTGATTTTCTGACGGGGCTGTACGAAAAGAAGCTGCGGGAGAAATTCCCCACAGCTTCCCTGGTCACTGATCTTATCAAATCAAGAGCTTAAATACCATTCCGGCAGTGATCAGTCCACCTTTAGTTACTCTTCTTCTTCCTCACCCATCCAGGTACCTTTGTCAAGTATCTTCCAGACAGGTTTGCCGGTGATCTCCCTCAGGTCTTCAAGTACATCAAGCTGGGTGGCATCAATCTGGAGTGATTGCTTGAACATGTCTACGGCGTCTTCTTCCTGGGCAATTATCGCGAAAAGCCTTCCCATTGTGTTGTAAGCTTCAGTAAGCTCAGGGTCAAGCTCAGCGGCCTGTTCAAGGAATTCCATGGCTTTGTCGATCATTTCCTGCTCATCTAGTTCCATTTCCCAGATCTCTTTTGTGGGAATATTATCGAGCAGTGACATCGCCCAGCATAAACCTTTGCCGAGGTAGACCTGCGGGTTATCGGGGTCCAGCTCAATAACGGTATCGTACATATCGAGAGCTTCCTCAGGACTCCGATCCTTTCGAATGATCTCAGCAAGGTTAAGACGCGCGTCTATGTCATCAGGATTACTTTTGATTATTACTTCAAGAGTCTCTCTGGTTATTAGCTCCATCTTGGGTATCTACCTCCATAGGTGTTTTCACGGTTCCGCCTTCATTACTTCCTGCGGAACCTTTCGTCAACCCCCTTTTATCTATCCTGCCTCCGACCTTGCCTGAATGCTGCAGAAACTTTAGTTTATTTTCATGAGCGCATCGAAGGGAAAAATGCTGAAAACTGATGTAAGGTACTGTAAGGGTATCGGCCCTGCAAGGGGCAGGCAGCTATCAAGGCTGGGAATTGAAACCATCTATGACCTTCTTCTGCATGTGCCGAGAGGTTATCATGACCGAAGGATTATAACCCGGATCAGCAGTCTGGTTCCCGGCGAAGAAGTTAATGTGTCCGGAACAGTTGTTTCGTCGGTGTATCTGAAATCGAGAAATGGTAAACGGAGATTGGAATCAATTGTCCGGGACAATACCGGGGAGCTGAAACTTACATTTTTCCATTTCAGATACATTGCGGAAAAGCTGAAGCCAGGTACGCGGGTAATTGCAAGCGGTAAGTTAGACTATTTCGGAGGTATCTCCATAGTTCACCCCGAACTGGTCTTTCTCGATGAACCGGGTTCGGACACTCGGCTTGTACTTCCTTTATATCCTCTTACCGCGGGTTTATCGCAGGGCGTTATGAGAAAACTCATTGATGCTGTTCTGAGTGAATATGCATCTGCAGTACCCGCAGTGCTTCCTCCCGATGTCCTTGTTTCAATGGGATTTCAGAACCGCTCCGAAGTTATTCGAAAAGTACACTTTCCGGATGACCCGGATGAGGGTTTCCGGGCCAGGAGAACACTCGCCCTTGAAGAATTCTTCGTTCACCAGTCTCTTCTCAACTACGCACGGACTCAGGCAGCTAAAAGAACAGGGATAGCAATGATTCCGCCCGATGGTACTCTTGCCGAGTTCGCAGGCGGTTTGCCCTATAGCCTCACAGGGGCACAGAATTCAGTTCTGGAAGCGATTGCCGCAGATCTGGGGCGGAATGTTCCCATGAGAAGATTGCTTCAGGGGGATGTGGGCTCGGGCAAGACGGTCGTTGCCGCAGCCGCATGCAGTATCTGCTGCAGGTCCGGTTATCAGGCAGTTCTGGTAGCTCCGACAGAAGTTCTGGCTTCCCAGCATTACCGAACCGTCAGCGGCATGCTTGAGCCTGCAGGGATACGATGCGGTTTGCTGACCGGCGGTACAAAAACCTCACAGAGAAAGATTTTGCTGGAATCCCTTCTTGATGGTTCCCTGGATGTTCTGATAGGAACCCATGCTGTTTTTGAGGAGAGGGTCGTAATACCGGAGATGGGGCTGTGCATAATTGACGAGCAGCATAAATTCGGGGTTGAACAGAGGGAAAAACTGCTTTCCGAACGCGAACCAAGCCCACATTTCATGCTTATGTCAGCTACTCCCATTCCTAGAACTCTGGCTATGACTATCTACGGTGACCTTGATGTATCAGTGCTGGATGAAATGCCTCCAGGCAGGGGCAATACAACCACCAGAGTAATGAACAGGGACTCAAGGAGCTCCGTTTACGAGTTTCTGCTGGAAAGAATCGGCAGAGGGGAGAGGGCTTACATAATTTATCCCCTCAGGGAAGCCTCGAAGGAGCTGGATCTGAAAGATGCCACTACATCCTATGAAATACTTAAACGCGGTCCTCTCGGGGGCTTCGGCGTCGGGCTGCTTACGGGAGCCATGAAAGCGGAAGAAAAGCTTGAGGTAACAGGGAAATTCCTTTCGGGTGAGATATCCATTCTTGTCAGTACTACTGTCGTCGAAGTAGGGCTCGATGTCCCTGAGGCAACTGTTATGATTGTGAGCCATGCTGAACGGTTCGGTCTGAGTCAGCTTCATCAGCTCAGAGGAAGGATCGGCAGAGGAGGCAGTAACTCCTGGTGTTTTCTGATGAAGAGCGAAGACTGCGGTGTTGAGGGAGCCAGAAGACTGGACGTTCTTAATTCAACGGATGATGGATTCAGGATCGCAGAACAGGACCTGCAGCTCAGAGGTCCCGGAGAAGTAGCAGGTACAAGGCAGCACGGTATTCCAGCATTCCGGATAGCTTCATTGATCGATGATTCGGATCTCCTGGAGAAGGCAGCATCTTTGGCAGCGGGGAGCAATTTGTGGGAATCGCTGAGAGATGAGTATAAATTGCGTTTCAGGGGGCTGGATATTCTTGAGTTATAGTATTATTAATCAGATGTTGTCAGAAGCGGTGCACGCTAACTGTTTTCGGATAGTACATATTTACTTTTGAATTTACGGCACTTGACACAGGATTTACAGTAAATAGCATTATGAATCTGATAAATGGCTCGCACTAACAACCAGAGGGAGCAGGTTGGAGATGGGCACAGGAGCTGAAAAAGTAAAGAATTTATTGCAGACTGCTAGAATACAGATTCAGCAGGGCGAGCGGAAGGAAGCTTTAGAAACCTACCGCAAGGCCCTGAAACTCGATCCGGAAAACCATCAGATAATGGACCGGATAAGCATTGTAGAGCGAGAAATCGCCGCAATGGAGAAGTTCAACAAAAGCAGATACAGCCGGGCACACAGTGCCGGGCGGAACATATCATCGTCTGGTTTTGTGGATGAATGTATTAAAAGATCGGATGAGGCCTTCGAGGCAGATGATGCGGTAAGAGCATTGCAGGAGCTTGAAAGAGCGATCCGTCATGATCCTGATAACGATCTTGTTAAGAAGAAGATTGCTTTTGTCAGACGTTCGATAAAAGTAAATGGTCTCGCAGATACGGTTCGAAGCATGCTCATCAGTGGTGATCCCAGATCAGCAACCGAAAATATCAGAAGAATATTCGATATATCACCGGGCGTATCTATTATTAATGAGCTTTTGAAGGCAGTAGAAGATTACAAGGGCTCCGTTGCCGCTGTTGCAGGAACGACAGCTCCCGTCGTTTCCGCTCCACCAGCCAGGACTCCAGCAAAAGCACCGTCCGAAAAGAAAAAGGAAGAGAAAAAACCCGAAAAGAAACGGGAAGAGAAAAAGAAACCTGTTGCTGTTGCAGGCGGGAAAGCCGCTGCTGACGGACAGAAGAAGATGTTCATGATAATTGGCGCAGCGGTATTTCTTATACTTATAGTTATTGGAGCTTTGAAGATATTCGGTGGAAAGGAACCAGAGCCTGTAGTTATTGTAGATGTTCCTGCAGTTCCCTTTACCGAAACGATAGTTGTACCTGATGCAGAAGGCGTCGACATTACACTCGACGGAGTCAGCATTGACGAAGGGCTTCCGGGAGTCTTCATTCTCAGTGATACACTATTCACCAGGAGAAGCGTTATGGTCTCCGCACCGGGGTTTGAAACCCTTTCCTGGAATCCGACATTCGAGGAAGGTCAGATAAGTACGGATACGCTATATCTAGACAGTATCGGCACTTCTCATATACAGGTAACATTCTCTTACGACATGCCTGAAGGCGAGGATGACCCGGGGCCGGAAGCAGTCAGTTTCATGGTTGATGGAGAGACTATCGAGGGCAACACCGACTCAATTCCCACCGGAGAGCATGTTTTCCAGGCGGTCCTTACCGGTTACCGGACCATGCCCGAATCTGTTCTTGTGGTTAACCCCGTTGACCTGAGCCAGACTATGAATATTCTCGCATCTGAACAATCTCAGATCACTTTGCAGCTTGCAGCGGCAACACCTGGCAACGCCATCTTCTTTATTGATGGAGAACGTGTTGCCACAGGCCGCAGGATGACCCAGGTTCTTCCTTTCGGAAGCTATTATCTGCAGGTTCAGATGGAGGGCAGACAGGACTTCGGAATAACCATTACTCTGGGGGAAGACGGTTACAGCCGTACGGTAACACTGGAGGAAATAGTTGAAACAGGCCAGCTCATGGTGGGGCCCGAGCCATGGTCCGATGTATACGTCGACGGCCAGCAAGTTGGTACAACACCTTTCGGAGGAGTGGAACTTGATCCGGGAACCTATTCAGTGCGGCTTTCCAATCCGGATTTTCAGGATGATACACATACTGTTACGATCACAGCTGGAGAAACTTCAGCTATCCAGTTCAATGCCGTAGCTGCTGGTACAGTAGAAGACGTTCCTCCAGATACGGCGGTTGTTGTGGAACCGGTCGAGGACCTGCCTATCTCAAGCCCCTTCCCGGTGCAGCAGACCCTTCCAGTTGTACCGTCGCAGGCCAGCGCAAGGGGAGATATCCATGGCTACGTTACCCTCAATGTCCTGGTGGGTACCGACGGTTCAGTGCAGAGTGTTAGCATAGTAAGCGACCCTCTTGGTCTGGGATGCGGTCAGGCAGCTGTAGATGCTGTTAGAAACTGGGTCTTCAGTCCGGCGATGCAGGGTGACCAGCCGGTTGAGGTTTCAACTTCTGTCTCGATCCGATTCGATATCGAATAGTACTTCAGGCCATGTATCCGTTTCTCGAGGGTGACATCAGCTGGACTCCGGCAGTTGGCATCTGCGAAAACACAACCAGTGACTTGTATACCCTATATACATTGATAGAAGGAGACTGAATGACCCGGGCGACTGTTCTGGAACTCCCTGAAATACTACCGGTTCTGCCAAACCCAGACGAAATTATATACCCATATTCCATTGTACCTATGACCATTACAAAGCCGGCAACAGCTGATCTCGTGGACGATGCAGTACGCAGTGATAAACTGATATGCGTTGTCGGACTGAAAAACAGGATGGATTCTTCCCCGCGGATTGAAGACCTTTACAGAATCGGTACGGTTACAGGTATCGATCGATTGTACCGGTTTCCGGGCAATATCATCAGGCTTCATCTGAGGGGACTTGTCCGATTCCGAATTCTGGAGTTCATTGAAACTGAAAGACCCTATATGATGGCAAGGGTCGAAAAGCTGGAATCTGTGCTTCCCCTTGACGAAGTGGAGCTGGATGCATGGCAGAATACTGTACGTATCCAGCTGAAGCAGATATTCGAACTTACACGGAGCATACCTGATGATTCTCTGTTCATGGAGTTTTCCGGTGATGCCGAGAAACTGAGCTTCCTTGCCGCGAGCAGGATAGATGCAAGCGTTAAGGAAAAACAGAAGATCCTTGAAGTTAACAATGTGCTTGAGCGTCTCTGGCTCCTTTCCGCTATCCTTGAAAAGGAGATCAGAATACTGAAACTCCGCAACAAGATTCAGGGTCAGGTCAGAACGGAGATAGAGAAAGACCAGAAAGAATACATCCTCAAAGAGCAGATGAAAGCCATCCAGAAGGAGCTGGGGGGTGAAAACGAGAATCCCGAAGCCGAGGAACTCAGACAGCGGATCGAAGAGAAGGCCCTCCCGGAACCGGTTTGCAAAGCAGCGATGGAGGAACTGGACCGGCTTACGAGAATGCACCCCGGAATACCTGAAGTTGCTGTTATTAGGAATTATATTGAATGGATACTATGCCTGCCATGGATGGACAGCACAAAGGACAGGCTGGATATTGATAGAGCGCAGGTTGTTCTGGAGAAAGATCATTACGATCTGAAGGATGTAAAGGAAAGGGTCCTCGAATTCCTCGCTGTCCGGAAGCTCAATCCGGATGGAAAGGCTCCTATTCTCTGCTTTGTTGGACCTCCCGGTGTGGGAAAAACATCCATGGGGAGAAGCATCGCAAGAGCTATAAACCGTGAATTTGTGCGGCTTTCCCTTGGCGGCGTTCACGATGAAGCGGAAATCCGGGGCCATAGAAGGACCTATATAGGAGCAATGCCCGGTAAGATAATCCAGGGGCTTAAGGAAGCCGGCAGCAATAATCCTGTTTTCATGCTGGATGAGGTGGATAAGATAGGCAGCGATTTTCGGGGTGATCCGACATCCGCGCTCCTTGAAGTACTCGATCCGGAGCAGAATTTCTCCTTCAGGGATAATTACATGAACGTCCCGTTCGATCTCAGCGGTGTTCAGTTCATCACTACAGCAAACCGGACGGACACTATCCCATCACCACTGCTGGACAGAATGGAGATAATCCGAATTCCCGGATATACATCTGCCGAGAAACTTGAAATAGCAAGAAGATACCTGGTGAATAGACAGATGAAGAACGCCGGGCTCACAGGTAGAACACTCCGCTTTCGAAGGAAGGGACTCAGCATCATGATTGCTGACTACACGCGTGAAGCCGGAGTTCGGGAGCTTGAGCGCACCATTGGCAAGATCTGCAGGAAAGTTGCAATGAAAGTCGCCCGGGGAAATGATGACCTCCTGGTTATCACACCAGTCAAACTTCCAGAATACCTCGGACCAAGGAAGTTCTCCCGAATGCGGGTTTCGGACAAACCCTGTATCGGCGTTTCCACAGGCCTTGCATGGACACCTGCAGGAGGAGAGGTACTCCTTATAGAAAGCACCATCATGAGTGGCAAAGGAGAACTGATCCTTACCGGACAGCTTGGGCAGGTTATGCAGGAATCGGCAAAAGCAGCTCTTTCCTGGATCAGGACACACTCGGCTGAATACGATTTGAAAACGAATTTCAAGGAAGTTGATATTCATCTGCATGTACCTGCAGGAGCAACCCCCAAAGATGGCCCTTCGGCAGGAGTAGCCATACTTGTATCCATTCTTTCCGCGCTGACAGGGAAACCGGTTTTACCTGATGTTGCCGTTACCGGAGAAATAAGTCTCCAGGGAAGGGTGATGCCTGTAGGAGGTATCAAGGAAAAAGTACTGGGAGCCCTGGCTGCCGGGATCACAAGGGTATTCATTCCGCAGGAGAACAGCAGGAGTATTGAGGAAATCCCTGAGGAGACCAGGGAACAGATGCAGTTTGAACTCATTGAAAGAGTTCAGGATGTTTTGGGTATCTTCATTCCCGGTTTGAAAGAGGTTGACTGATGATCAGAATCAATACGCTTATAATCCTGGCCCTGATCACTGTCCTGACAGGATGCAAAAGCAGACCGGACAGGATGATCACCGCCGACGGCAGTGTTCTGTCCGGCAAACTGGAATCCATAGAGGGACGGCATGTAATCTTCAATAACTCTGAGACATTTGTTGAGTATGACGAGGGCAGAGTGTTCCCCAGAGATGAAGGAGCCTCCTTCAGAGGATATATAACCTGCGACGGCGGAAAAATCACGGTAAGAACGGATTCAGGAGAAAGAGAATTCCCTGTCGGGGAGATTAAGTCGGTAATATGGAGTGATCCATCAGATGAGATTACTATAACTGCTGCAGTCCCTGCTGTAGATGGATGGGTGAACACCGGCCTTTGGGTATCCGAGAGTGAAAGAATCAGTATTAGTGCTACTGGAACCGTTTCCATGGAAACGGGAACTTGTGGACCCTCCGGGATAGATTACTTCTCCACTACCACAGCCCTTGTTCCAGGGGCAACTAATGGACAGCTTGTCATTGCTGTTGGTGAGTCAGGTCCAGTGGCAGCGGGAAGCACATGGACTGGGGATTCTCCCGGTAATGGGGAGCTGTGGCTTGCAGTTAACATACCCAATCGGGAATCCACTGCAGGGGTTGGTGGAATCTATACCGTCACGGTACTGAAAACAGCGGGTACTCTGAACAATTCAGTGCTTTATCCTGCAGTGAGGTAAAATCTGCTTTTGGGTCCATTTGACTTAAGGTACTTGTGAACTTAGAATATTATGAAGTTATGAAGTTCGCTCATTAATAGAGACCACCGCGGGAGGTCAGGTTGAAATGAAAAGCTTCACTGTGTCCTTATCTGTTCTAATTCTTTTAATCGGAGCAGCATTTTCTGTAACTGCTGCTGAGAGAACCCATTATGTGAGATACGGAGATACATTGTGGGAACTTTCAATATACTACTACAACACTCCCTTCCACTGGGAAGATATACTGAATGCCAATCCGTTCCTTGAAGGAGTTGAATACCTTCAGCCTGGGACTGAGCTTGTCCTTCCTGATATATCAGGTATCACGCTCACGCAGCAGGCTTACGATTCAGGCTTTTCAGAAGGAGTATACACTACCTCTGGAACAAGCAGCAGACCCCTTATCAGCAGTCTTACGCTTGCAACAGCCGGTATGGTTACGAATGATCCGCCGGATGCCCTGGGCTACATCATTGAACTGAATGTGAATGACCAGGAAATGGCTTTTGTGTCAGATGTGTACCCTGGAGATCAGGTTGCCATAGATATCGGTCAGAATCAGGGTGTGACGGCAGAAACGGTCTACAAAATATACGCAATCGGTGAAGAAGTACGGCACCCTCAGACTGGGATCATACTTGGCAATGTTGTTAGAGTTGCCGGAGTCTGCCGTGTTACGGAAACATCCCTATCTTCCAGTGTTGCCATGATCGAACACGCTTACATCCCTGTATCTGCAGGTGATCTTCTGGTTCCATACACGTCCACAACTCCAGTACCGGTTATGGGTTCAGCAGTGGCAGAAGGTATCGATGCGTACGTACTTGCATTCCGGGACCCCGATCTTTCGAGAGTATACTCGTACGATGTTATTTACATTGACAAAGGAACGGTAGACGGTCTCAGTTCTGGAGATATCTTCAACATGTTTAACTACGGTCATGAGATTTTAAGTCCCTCAGGTTCAACCGTAATGACTACGGACTTAGCGGTATGCGAGCTGATAATTCTTGAAACCCAGACGAACACTTCAGCAGCAATGATTACCTCTATCTCAACTACCGATCTGGTTCAAATCGGCGATAGAATCGAATTGATCAGAAAACAGCTGTAGCGGCAAAGACCTATGAAATGGAAGGTAACAGTACAGGGTGATAAACCCTCCTTAGAGTCTGCACATGTTTTGACCGAGAGTACAGGTTTGCCTCTGGACGAGATTCTGAATGCTTTCAGTCATGAGCATGAAATTGAATGCAATGGTCTTGCCGAAGGAGAAGCACAGAAAATAGCCGACAGCCTTCGGAGGGATCCCGGCATACAGTGCAGAATTCTTCCCGATCATGTGGAAGAAGCTCAACCCGTACCCCTCTTTCGGGTTCTCCTTGTAAACTACCGTCCGGGATACCGAACACGGCTGCGAAGAAGATTGCAGGAACTGACTCGTCTTCCCCAGGAACAGATAGTTCAATGGCTTTCCCGAATGCCTATTGCTTTGAGCAGAGGCATCAACAGCGAAACTGCTAAAAGGATAAAGAAATCGATAATTGAATCCGGCGGGATAGTCAGGATCGAAGCCGAATCACTGCAGCAGGAAAGTGTTTCATCCAGACGAAGATCTAATGCTGTATTCAGAACCAGTGAAATTACCGCAGATTCGGACACCAGCAGCAGTGATTTACTGTTCGGTGTTCAAACCGGCACAACCGATGATGATATTTCCCTTATTCCTCCCGTAATAGACCTTCCAGAACAGTATTCAATCGGGCCACCTCCAACAGATGAATTCGAGACCTCCAGCGGAAGAGTGTTCCTGCAGCCCCCAGCAAGGTTTACGGTTGGACTTCCTTCAAAATCCCTGGATGGAGGATTCTTAGAGACTCCTCCCGTTCTGCCGGATGTCAGTAACAGAACCATTCCTGAAATCGTTGAGTTCTCTCCTCCTGATGTCGTAATCGGGGATTCTCCATCTGTAGTCGGCAGCGATTTGATTATTTCCGGACCTCCACCGGATATTGTAATTCTATACCCTCCTCCGGGCAGTATCTTTCAGCACCTTCTTCTACCGCCTGTTCTTGAGGAATCCGGTGAAGACCCTCTTTCGAGTGAAGATGATGCACCGGATGATGAAAAAAAAACGGAAAATGACCCGGAATCCGGAGAAATAAACGAAGATGCAGTGCTGAGACTTTTCCTGTGTACACCTGCACCACGGGATGAGGGCAGAATTGCTGAAGCCCTTCGAGAGGTATTGGGAGTATCATTAAGAGAGTCCAGAGCTCTTCTTAAAAAGACCCCGGCACTCCTTGAGACCTGCGCTGATCATAAGAGGGCGATCAAGATAGCCCATGAACTTAATTCCCTTGGTGTTACGGTATCTATCACCAGAGGTAACCTGCCTGAAGAATTACCCTCCGTGCCCACTCGCACAGGTTTTCAGGCTTGGCTTTCGAAGAATGGATGAAGGCCTGGATCCATACCTGGAGTTTTCAGCACTGGAGAAGAAACTTGCCCCGCGAACGATCGAAGCTTACCGTAATGATCTAGGGTGTTTCAAATCCTGGCTCAGCGAAAACGGAGTTGCTCTTTCGGAGGCTGATACTTCAGATATCGCGGAGTATATGGCTTTCCTGTCCTCTACCGGTTATTCGGCTGTAAGTATTGTAAGAAAACTCTCCAGCATCAGAGGCTTCTTCCGGTTCGTTCAGTCATCCGGGCAGCGAAGCGACAACCCTGCCGAGCTTCTTCATTCTCCAAGGCAGCCGGTCAGGCTTCCCCATGCGGTCAGTGTTGAGGTTGTGGCAGCTCTTATAGATGTCTGGAAAGGTGATTCTCCCATCTCCACAAGAAATCGTGCACTGCTTGAACTTGCGTACAGCTCAGGACTGAGGGAGAGTGAGCTCACCGGCCTCACCGTTTCAAGGATCTTTCTGGAAGATGCTCTCGTGAGACCGATAGGAAAGGGATCCAGAGAAAGACTGGTCCCACTGGGAGGAGCTGCGGTCAGATGGCTTTCATCGTACATCGATACGGCGAGACCCCAGCTGGTACATGGAAGATCAACTCCAGTTCTTTTTCTTACTTACAGGGGAAATCCCCTTTCCAGAATGACAGTCTGGAACATTGTTAAGAGATCCGCAGAAATGGCTGGGATTAAGGAACATATGCATCCTCATATCCTGAGGCATTCTTTTGCCACCCATCTGCTGCGGGGAGGCGCCGATCTGCGGGTGGTTCAGGAGCTGCTCGGTCATGCCGATATCAAAACCACCGAGATCTATACGAGCGTGGATACAACCTATCTGCGGGGTGTTATTGACAGATATCACCCAAGATCGGTAAATGCATGATACTTTTTCCATCAAATTTCACTAATTCGCTGGATATTTCCAGGCTCCTCTACTACACGGCTATCTGGAGTGGTGGAAGAACTTCCGAAGTATGGATGCAGGGATTCAATGCCCTGCGTACCCATGTAGGTGAGATATCCAGAAGCCCTTCGGGCGGCAGGGTTGAGCAATTATCCAGGCAGATGAACCTGCTTTCCGCAAATACCGATACCTCCATATATCTACCGCCTGACGTAGCTTCAAACTGTTTTAGAGCATGTCTTTGCGAAGCATCAGCTCTTCTAGAGCTTGGTTATCCAAGGGATGAGCCGGCATTATTCACGACATCTCTTCCATCTCCCGCACGGAACTCCATCAGAACCCATCATCAGATAAGGTCTGCAGTTCATCATCTTGGCGGGGATTTCGAACTTCTAAAAGCTCTTTTTCGTACGGAGGAGTCAACCGGCCCATGTCTTGAACTTACGTTTGCAGTCTGGCCTCCCCAGCGGGTGCCGGAAAACAAGTTCATACTACGCCTGGGATACCCGGGGCAGATAGTTCCATCCGTATTGATACTCGACGACGGGCTTATAGGATATGTGCTGTTATCCTGCTGGGATCTTGCCATCCGGCTGCGGGAAATAGAAAAGATATCAACTTCCAGCCCGGATTTCCGCTCCTTCTCCGAAACGTTCATGTCCGAGATCGACCGCGACTGAACAACCCCATTAAATAGGGACGGAGGGGTTTTATTCGCATTTATGAAATAATATGACTTAATCATAGATCATAAATACATATTATTCGCGAAATTAAAATAAATGGCCTCCGTCCCTAATTAATTACATGGAAGGATAAAGTAATTCTATGACAGTCGGGTGGGGCAGGAT
>CAZUYF010000009.1:0-21854 GCA_964624675.1 uncultured bacterium | reverse complement strand
ATTTCAGTATCCTCCAGTCCAGCTTCTACTTCCTGTATCTATCGATCCGTGTCCAGCCGGACAGCTTACTACATATCCGCAATCTGATGATTCAATAATGTATTCCTCACCACTTTCCGGACAGGTGAGTGGTCTCGTTCGTCTTGCGAATTGATTCAGCTGATCAATATCGGGTGCCCATTCACCATTAGCGTCACAATAACTTGCCTGATCGGTGCATAGAGTGTTCATGTTTGCTCTGCATTGTCTTCTTTTTGAGATGTCGCTGAGGCTCTCAGAACCATTTTCACCACATCCTGATACGATGATAATGACCAGGACACAAGCTGTAATCCTGCTTACCATTGAAATCTTACTCATTATTGATAACAATCATCTGTCTGGTAATCGGTTCTGTGCCTGTTGCAATGAACCTCGCGAAATAAAGCCCTGCGGGTACACGTCTTCCCTCTTCATCCGTACAGTTCCAGATAAGGGTTCCTGTTTCTGCTGGTCCCGTTTCAACTATTCTCACTGTTCTTCCTGCAAAATCAAAGATTCTCAATTCTGCAGATCCCCCAGGATTACCCCAGTGGAATGTGACTGTATTAATTGCGGGATTAGGGTACGGTTCAGAAATGAAGGGTATCCTTACATGATCGGGAGGAGAGGAAACTCCTGTACCCGTAACGGGTATCTCTATAGTCTTCAATACGTGATTCCGGCTCCATACAGTCAATGCAGCGGTATCGAAATCATCGGTAGCAGTGATATCCATCTGAACCTGACCTGAGGCGTCTGTATAATCAACTTCATACATTGCGGCATCATCCCATTCGCCCTGTATGAAACATACTCTTGCATTCTCTACAGGACCTGAATTGTCCTGCACAGAAACAGTTACACTGTTCAGTCCTATTGCAAGGGTATCGGGACCAGTCATCTGCAGCGGTCCATCTGGGGCTTCTGACCACAAAGGAAGTTCAGGGTCACCGAACAGAGTAATCGATTTAGCTATCCAATCGTAATGCGTATCTGTAGGTATAAGGGGTATGAACTCGTTCCACGCCATTGAATGAGCGACACCCAGGTTGTATAGGTTCTCAGTGAAAAATTTGGCAAAGAACTCCTGGTCAACCAGCTCACTCCATTGATTCCCTGGTTCAGAGGGTTCTCCCCAGCCGTACCTTGTGTTCATCATACAGAAACCGCCACCTCCCGGTGACCTGATCCAGGCTTCTGCAAGGCAGGTGCCTGTATCGAAGGAACCGGAGAGGCAGGCTATCGTATTCCATATGGATACTCTCCCATGAGCGGTAATATTGGTTAGACCCATGAAATCGCTGCTTCCAAGGCTTCCGGTACCAATCGATACGCTTCCCTCGCTCCCGTGACCCTCATGGTTTACAAGCTGCATGCCCATATTGAGCATCTCCATAGTGGCGCTATAGCTCTGTGTGCCGTTACTCTCGTAATGCTTGACCACGGGCTGCCACTCTGTGGGTGTATAGAGTGTATCAACTTTTTCCTTACCCGCGCTGCCCGGACAGTACGGGCTGCTCCAGAGGATACCTGTAGTGAACCCCATGGATGTGAACCATGGATCAGTGTCCCTCCCATCGGTCAGAGAAGGTATTTCGAAGGCGAGAACTTTGTTTACGAAAATATCAGCCTGTGGGCCATTCTCAACGGAAGCCCTTCCAATGATGTAGTCCGGATTGTAATCCATTACATCTCCGGTGAGTTCTCCCCATATACCGTTGTTGTTGGCATCCCACTGGTCCGAACCTACCACCGGGTCGTTCATGTCCTGGAAGTATATGTCAGCTGCAGGATCTCCAGTATAACCTTCAGCGGTTGCATAGCAGTTCCTGTGCGGTACCAGCGGTGTATCCCCGCCCAGGAGAACGTAAGTAGGGGGTGTCTGGCTGTATATGTCCCGAAGAAAGAACCTCAGCTTCTGAGCGGCATCCACACCGGAATAGTTCGATTCTATGTATTCCATTGTAACAATTGCTGCAGGTATACCTTTCATGGTCTTGAACTGCGCAAGGGGTTCAAAGACTGAGACAAGAGAATCTCTGGTGATAATGAGGTATTCCCCCCATGGAAGATCATTAGCATCCACAACCGGCATACTGTTGTGGATAAGCTCCTGGGGGTTCAGAACCTGACTGCTGATAACATCCTCCAGGACTCTGAGCCCTTCAGCTCCCCTTCCGCGGGGAACGCACCCATAGCCTTCTTGATGGTAATGAATCATCATAGAAATCGAACCAGTAAGAACGGCTCTGCCGGTAGAGGGATTCCAGGTCAAAGGAGATATTCTCATGTTAAGGATATTGTAACCCATAAGCTGACCCTGGGATACCGGAATAACCAGCGGATTAGATGAAGGTTCACTGTAGGATACTGCATTCCTTGGGGTTGGTGAATAAAGTTCCGGTCTGGAAATCGGGACTCCGTGCTGAATGGGTTTGAGATCGTACAAACCGGGCAGTACTGTCTCGTTAGATGATACAATGGTTACGGAATCCACTTCTGCACCGAATGGAAGGAGTGCTGATACCGGAAATACCGGAAGAGCCGGATCACCGGGAACTCCGGTATTTACAGCACCGGGCAGACAGAAGTACTCGCCTAAAGCGCTTTCCCTGACTTCAGGGTCTGATGTAGGAATTTCCCAATTGATGAGCATCTCATCAGCAGATACAGTGGATATCAGTATTAACAGAATGAATATTACTTCTTTTTTCATTGTTTCCTTACTTAATCAGGTTTCCATTATGGCGGTCATCCACCCTTTGCCATTAATTTCTTCAAGCATTACCTTCATCATTATCGTTATCGGCACCGCAAGTATCATACCCCATGCTCCCCAGAGCCATGCCCATGCAATAACCGCCAGAAGAACTGTGACGGGACCTATAGGAAGGGAGAACTGCATCAGTTTGGGTTCTATGGCATTTGATACTGTATTATTTACAGCCATAACAAGTATTATCACAGGCCATGCATCAAGAAAGCTTCCGTGTTCGAAAACTGCCATTGTGTAAAGAATTACACCCAGACCAGCGATCAGTGAACCGTAAATGGGGATGAAATTCATAACGAAATATATTGACCCCCATATCAGGGCATCCTGCGGTTCTAAAAATATCAAAAGGCCCAGCCCTATACCCACACCTGTAATAGAACTTGTTATCAGTTTGGTCAGTATAAATTTACGGGTATTCGATTCTATTTTGTCTGATATATGCAGTATCCTTTTGTAATTAGGTGGTGTGAGATTCTTTTCCAGATTCTCTTCAAGTCTCCTTCTTCCGATCATGAGAAAGGTTGTAAGAAAGAGTATCATCACAAATGTGAATACACCTGAAATAATCGGTTTAGCAGCATTTGGAACTATGCTCATCGCCGATTCCGCCAGACCGTTTATATAACTGGTCACTCCTTCTGAATCTCCGAATATCCCGCTGGAAACCATCCAGCTCTTTATTGGTTCCACGATGTTGTTCATGATATCTGTGCTCTTACTTAGAATTAAAGCAATCTGTCCCTTAATCAGCATGTATATTCCAAAGGAAAGGCTTACAAAAAGCAGTATTACGAGAATAACCGAGAATATGGTCGCTAACTTGGACTCCTCGCTTTTATGCTCCTTGCCGAATTTTCCTTTTATCCGGAAGAGCATATTGTCGACAATACTTGCTGTTCTCTTCGCTACCGGCTGAAGAAGCAGCATGATAAAGAAAGCGACGGTAAGCGGCACGAAGACTCCAGAGGCACTTTTCAGTATTGTGCCGGCTGCGACAATTCCCAGAAGTACAATAGCCATATTGAAAAGGCGGCTGCCATAGTTGATTGTCACCGGTATCCTCCCTTCCCTCTTAACGTACCATACTCCTGCGGCCTGCGATCCTCAAGACAATTGATGTGTTTTTTTATCTCTTCAACATCAGACAGATCTATTTCGAAATCATTGACACCATTCATTACATTGCGTCCTTTGATCATTTTTCCACCCGGGTGGGCTACTCCGCCGGAGCCCCCGAATATTACACCCAGGTGTTCACCCCCCAGATTGCACCCCACAGTGAATATCTGGGCTTCTGCCGCCCTTGCTCTGAGAAGCGATCTGAACAACTCCAGCCTTCCACTGGGCCATTGGGCGGGTATGAAAAGGATTTCGGCTCCTTCCAGTACAAGCCTTCTGCTCAGCTCTGGGAATCTCAGATCGTAGCAGACTATACCGGCGCCTGTTGTTCCCATGAAGGGGAATGTTCCACCGCATTTACCGGGGATAAACGCTCTGTCTTCTCCCATCTGCCTGAAAAGATGTACTTTATCCGTATGATAAGCAAGCGTTCCTTCAGGTGAGTAAACAACCATCCTGTTCACCACTCCGTAATCTGTTTTTACAGGAACGGTTCCACCTATTATCCAGATGCTGTTCTCCCTTGCAGCTGAAGCTGCAGGAAGATCGCTCAGGTCTTCCTCAGAAAGCGCAAGTGAAGGAATGTCGTCAAGCACGAACCCGGTTGAGAAAAGCTCCGGGAAAACCGCTGCATCCGGGACTGGTGGTACTACAGCAGCCTCGGAGAACTTGTGCATATTTTCAATTGGAGAACCCTCTATACCGAGTTCCACAAGTCTAAGAATCATCGAATCTCCATATCAGGTTTTTTCAGTGGTTTTGTAATATAGTATAAGTGTAAATCTCAGTATAATATATTGGTTCAGGGCATCATTGAAACAGCTTAACCATTTCTGAAGGGGTATTAACGATGACAACTCCCAATATAAGCAGAAGAGGCAATCAGATTCAGGAATCACCTATCCGTAAGCTGGCTCCAATGGCGCTGGATGCGGTCAAGAGGGGTATAAGTATACACCATCTGAACATAGGCCAGCCTGATATTCCCACCCCAATTGAATTCTGGGATGCGGTAAAATGCAATATGAACACCGTACTTGCTTACGGCCCAAGTATCGGCATCCCTGCGCTCAGGGAATCCATATGCGGCTACTATTCCAGATCGGGTATCTCCATTGAACCGGATCAGGTGATGATCACGACAGGAGGTTCAGAGGCAGTTATTTTCTCAATCATGGCAACCTGTGATCCGGGTGATGAAATAATATGTTTTGAGCCTTTCTATGCGAATTACAACGGTTTTGCTACTCTTGCAGATGTAAAGCTTGTACCTATAACATCCTCAGCTGAGAACGGTTTTCACCTTCCACCGAACGAGGAGATAACTTCAAGAATCACGGACAGAACAAAAGCAATACTGATATGCAATCCTAATAATCCCACAGGCACAATACTCACAAATACGGAAATAGCGGATCTTGCCGATATAGTATCCCGCTTCAACATCTATCTCCTTGCAGATGAAGTGTACAGGGATTTTGTCTTCGATGGAAGGGAACACTCTTCCATCCTGGAATTTCCGGAGATTGCTGACAGAGCTGTGGTCATGGATTCCATTTCCAAGAGGTTCAGCTCATGCGGGGCAAGGCTTGGCAACATTGTAACCCGCAACAAGTCACTCATGACAGCGTTCGTGAAATTCGGTCAGGCCAGACTCTGCCCTCCCACGCTTTCGCAGTACGGTGCTACCGAGATGTACAGATCATTGACAGAGGAGTATTTCAGCTCGATTGTATCAAAGTATCAGAGCAGGCGGGACATACTGATGGAGGAGCTGCACGGGCGGGAAGGGATATTCTTCCTTAAGCCTGAGGGGGCTTTCTATGCAACCATAAAGATACCTGTTGAGAACACCGATCACTTCGCCGCCTGGATGCTCACTGATTTCTCCATTGACGGATGGACCACAATGATCGCCCCGGCTGAAGGATTCTATGCTACTCCGGGACTGGGTCTTGATGAGATAAGGATTGCTTACGTTCTTGAAGAGAACAAGATGAGATCAGCTCTCGATATCCTTAAAGCCGGTCTGCAGGAATACAAGGCTCTTTGATTCTGTAAGCGTCGTAAGTGACGTCCAGCCCCAAGCAGGAAGGAAGTAACATCATTGTTATGGAAGAGCAACAGAAACAGCCCGGATTGTGTTCCAAGCCACTCGGTAGCAGCGTCAGGATAGCGCTAATACTCTTTGGTGCATCCCTCGCACTGACATTCATCGGAATGGCTTCGCTGCCAATCGATGTTACAGTCCATGGGATCATTCCGACTTTCCTGGGGATTATCAGCCTCTACTTCTATCAGGATGCCATTGCAACCATGAGTATCCCGAAGTTTATGAACGGAGTAGCGTTCATCGCCCTCTTTTTTTTCCTGGGCTCTATCCTGCTCATCGCCAATAACTGTATGTGCGAGATTGGAGTGATGAAGACGCGGATGGTACTCTTCACAGTACCTGTTATAGGACTGATTATGATTTTCCGAATGAAGTGGCCCCGGCGGACTTCCTGATCCAAGAGTTTGAAGAGCAACGGTTAGAGTGTTCAAAGGAGAGTGGGTTCGGAGAGTTTCTGCTCAGTAGGATACGGCGTCTGGTGAAAGATTGTCGTCTGCACCAGATATGACAATAAAAACACCCGAGGGAACGCATACGGCAAGATCACCAGGCTTCCCTATCCAGCTTTGCCTGACGCAATCCTGACCGGGACATGGAGAACGCGCTATCCTGGCCATTTCGTTCTCGATGGTTATTTCCATTTCACCGAGGTTTCCGGCGACAGTGAATGTTGAATCCAGTCCCAGTTCGAACTGGAGGATACACTCCCCGGTATGGACCTCCAGGCGGAATTCGGATGTACCCTCCCCTCCACTTTGAAAGCTCAGCAGAAGAAAGGTGAGAACCACCGGGATGGCAAGATCGTTGAGACGGAAAAAGGGATACTTCTTATCCGATTTCATGGACAACATTCAGGGAATGACCGCAGGAAGCGCATTTTCCCTCCATCATGCCGTTTGTGCTGACTTTCCATTCCGATCTTTCTATGCAGAGCGCGCCGCAGGAGGGACAGAGTGTATCAGATTTTTCCTGCAGAACGTTACCTATGTATATGTGATGTAGCTTGTTTGAGAATACCTCTCTGGCCTTCAGCAGGGTTTCGATCTGAGTTGGCTGCTGCCTGAGTTTATATCTGGGAAAATATCTGGATATGTGAAGAATGGTATCGGCCCCGCATTCACCCGAAATCCATTGCGCCATCTCCCTCCACTCCGCTGGATCATCGTTCTCTTCCGGGATTATCAGGAATGTGATCTCGAGGTGGCACTGTGACCCGGCAAGTGTTTTGATGGTCTGAAGAACAGTATCCCTGTTTCCCCCGCAGTGCCTTCTGTAGAAGTCATCTGACCATGATTTGAGGTCTACATTCCAGGCGTCAGTAACCTCTATGAGCTGCCCAAGAGGATCAAGGTTGATCTCACCGTTAGAGACCATTACGATGGCTCCCCCCTTCTCACGTACAAGGGGAGCTGAATCGGTAATGTATTCGTACCAGATGGTTGGCTCGGTGTATGTGAAAGCGATACCTATGCTGTTCCCTGTCATCGACATCTGGGCCAGGTCGGCTGGTGAGACATACCTTGTAGGAACACCGCTGTTCTGGGATATTGACCAGTTCTGACAGAAATCGCAGGTGAGATTGCATCCTGCCGGACCTGTGGAAAGAATTTCCGAACCAGGGAGAAAGTGATAAAGGGGTTTCTTCTCTATGGGATCAACAACCAGCGATACACATTCTCCGTAACCGGGAAGATATGGCTTACCGTCTTTGAGGCCCCTGACCCTGCATTGTCCCATGGACGATGAGTTGACTGCGAAAGAACAGCCCCGGGGACAGAGAAGGCATTTCCATCCTTTTTCATCTTCCCGGAACCAGTCAGGCTCCCTCATATGCTGCCCCTTCTCCATTCGGTTACCTCTCCGTTCTCATCCTCCGTTACTATAATGATAAGGCTGAATAGAGAATCAGGTAAATTCTCAGCTGTGTCAATGCCGCCTACGGAAACAGCTGTGGCAAGGGCATCACCAAATGCAGCGTTCCCGCATACCACTGTAGCAGACGCTACTCCCGATTCCGGATATCCCGTCCTGGGGTCAAGAATATGGCAGAAACGGAGCCCGTTATCAAAGAAGTAGTTCTCGTAATCCCCTGAAGTCGCAACAGCCCCGTTTTCTATCTCCATCATCTCCATGATATTGTCACCCCTGGGATTCCTCACGGCAAGCCTCCAGAGTCTTGCCGTTTCTGGGTCGCCTCCGCAGCGTATCTCGCCTCCTATCTCGACCAGAGCAGCACTGGCGCCCATCTCCCGGGCAAGACTGTAAATCCTGTCAGCGGTGTACCCCTTCGCGATGGCTCCGAAATCAAGCAGTATGCCGCTGCTCAATAGTAGAGTGTCACCGGATATCCTGACATTCTTCAGACCTGAGCTGGCCAGTGCCCTGTCAATATCCACGCTGTCGGGAAGGTGAGGATCGGATGGAAATCCCCAGGTATTCACCAGAACACCCATCGCGGGATCGAAAAGAGAATCGGTAATGGAAGAGATGAAAAGGGAGTTTTCCAGCAGATAGAAAAGGTCCGAAGACAGGTCAGGTATTAGACCATATCCCCTCATATTAAGGTCAGATAGCTCTCCTGTACCGTAAACTCCAAGCTCGTTGTCCAGATACCTTGCAAGAGAATCCATAGAAGACAGAATCACGCCGGCAGTTTCACTATCCGCTATTACAATGTACGTTGCGAAGGTGCCGAGGACCGGAGTTCTATTTTTCATTTCCAGGAGCTCAGGGTTGTCCGCACGGAACACCCGTACAAGAAGAGCGGCTGCAAGACTTCCCATGAGGAGGATCAGAAGAAAAGCGGAATTGAATTTTTTCCGAACGGGTTTCACCTTGCTCCCGGATCCTGCTCCTCATTCTTGATATCAAGATGGTATCTGCAGTATCGGGATCCCGGTATTGAAGGTCTCCCGCATTCGACACACTTCATTGTTTCCCCGGCTTTCCGTCTTCTTTCTTCCTGAGTTGCTCCAAGCCCTGTCAGCAGCATTACTAAGAGAACCGCACCGGATAAAGGTGCCAGATATACAGCAATACCAGCAAGACCCCAGGTAAGAGAAATTCCTTTTCCTAAAAGAAAACCCACAGTCCAGGCAAGTACGCTGAAAAAGAGGCATATTTTAAGGATATTTCTAAGTCTTCTCAATTAACGGTCTCCTTCCCTCAGAACAGATCAACAAAGCTGATAAAATGATTAACACCCAGTACCGCAATGCCTGTCTCATCCTCTCCGGTGGCTATCAGAGCTATTCCACCTGCCTCGACTAATATATTCAGCCATCCTATACCCCTGCCAGCTGATATCTGCCCCCATCCGGGAAGAATCAATGATTTCCAGGGCTGGGTTGAACGTTCGGCGACAGCATCTTCAGTATCAAGGGGGATAATATCTCCTGCAATACTCCACTGCGGAACAAGCGGTCTTCTCATTTCTGTTGGAAAGGCTGCAGTTCCCACTTCGAACTCTCTGAGTTCAGCCTTCTGCCAGAAGATTTCATGGCTCATGGTCCCGTTCAATACACTGTCCATGCTTTCTATACTGCATCTTATGCCTATCCAGCTGAGATCAGTGGTATCAACAACATCAAGGGCAATATCGGTAATGCCCATCCCTGGGAATCTATCCATGCAGTCAGAGATAACGGAGAAGATTCGGTTAACAGTGAAGACAGGTATCTTTGCCGAATACTCCACGATCCCTGAGAACACCACATAGTTCGGTGTTGAGGAATCCGGGTAGACAGCATGCGAGCCTTCCATCATCATTCCTGCTCTTGAAGTTATCTCGAGCTGTGTATGCCCGGATTCAGGTACACCCGGATTGATTTTAATCCGGATAATGCTGATGAACGGTTCACCTCCAACCAGTTCCTGAACAACCGCGAATTCAAAGGGTGTCTGAGCCGAAGCAAAAGACACAAGTATCAGTATTGTAAGAATGAAACGCATTTATCCGATCCCCATTTCAATTATTGAGAAATACTCTTCTCCAGTTATTTCCCGCCACTGAAGCTATATCATCGCTGCTCCAGCCTCGTTTATCAAGCAGTTCCAGAATATCGGGCCAGCTGGTGCAGTCCTTTATACCGGCTGGCAGATTCGGGACACCATCGAAATCGCTGCCAAAACCAGCATAATTTATTCCAACCAATTCAACCAGGTGCTCAAGGTGGTCTGCAATGGTATCCAGCGAAGCATTGCCGCCCAGAAAATATGGCACGAACGTAATTCCCACCACTCCTCCGGAAGCGGCGATCTCAAGTATATCCGCGTCGGGAAGATTCCTTGGTGTATTATGAACTGCCCTGCAGTTGCAATGGGTAGCTACCGTTCGCAGTCCCAGGAGGAGAAGATCTCTCCTGGAGCGGTCACAGAGGTGCGAAACATCAAGAATTATCCCGGCTTTATCAAGTTCAGCTGCAAGCCGCTTTCCCTTTTCCGTAAGGCCTGTATCTGTCCCTATTCCACCGCCAAGGCTGTTCTGTCCATTCCATGTGAGTGAAACAATTGAGGTCATGTTGATGATCTCATTCATCCTGGGATGATCAACAAGCGGCTGACATCCCTCAATCATCAGGTAAAGCTTTATTGCCGAACTGTGAACTATATCTTTGTACATGGATATACCACTTATGAAGGCAGCATCAGGCTCCTTCTCCGCCTCCGCACATATTGCTGTAACAAGATGAGATACGGAACTTTCCAGAGCTCTGGGCATATCCAGCTGTGTTCTGGAATTGCCTTGCAGATACTCCTGCGGCGAAGCTAACCTCATCAGAGTATCAACGTGAGCGTCGAACACAGGATATTCCATCAGGGGCTGCTCTCCTCTGTACTGTCAGAAGAAAAGAATATGTTACTGAAACCCCGTACGAATGAATCAGCTTTGAACATCAGAAATAATACCATAATAAAAAGAAGTATGTACAGGATAAGTTTGCCCTTTCCGGATTTTCTTGGGTGTTTTTCCTGCCAGTAATCAATTATCGGCATTAATTTCTACGACTCATGGGTCTTTCGACATGAAATTCGCGACGAAAAGTTGGGAACCCTGGAAATTCGATTGAATCGGCATAGGATACTACGTATACATTGCCTTCAAAACCATTACCCGGGTACTCCACAGATGCAGAAACAGCTGCGGAACACTCATCGGATCTGCGGTATTCACCCCATTCCTTGAGAAATTCGACTTTCAGCATGGAGATGGCTCCTATATCCTCCACCCTTGTGAATACTTCCTCCAGTTCGGAACTAACCTTCGCGGGTGTAATGGTAACCACGCTGACAAATCGTATCACTACGCTGATAATCATAATCAAGACAACGAGAAGGAAAGCAAAAAGACCACTTCTACCTGAAAGTATATCTGACATATCCACCTACCATCCTGAAAGGCATCTTCTGACAATATCTTCTGCGGATTCTTCGAGAAGCCTGTCCCGGGCTTCAATTTCGGATTCGGCATCAGGGTCGTAAACCAGCCAGGTAGACACGCTTTCTGTACCGATGATATCCCTTTCCATAAGAAGATCCGAATATGAGATATCAACCCTGATCTCCAGTTTGTATTCCTCGACCACTTCCGCTGATGTATACGAATAAGGGGTTTTAGTGTAAGAAGTAACAGTACCCTCAATCTCTGAATCCTGATTTTCAACAGCAACTGCGAGCCTTCCATCCCTTACTATCATCTCAATAACCCGTGAGGTTAAATCCTGTTCAAGGCCGTATTGAGTAACTCTGCTGCGGAAGTTAAGAATTTTGACCGACTGGATGTGTTCCGGAAGACTTCCGCGGAATCCGTAGCTGCATGACATGCCAACTGCGATTACAGCAAGCAGGTACAGCAGTATTCTATGTGTATTCCTATACACCGGAATGACCGAACCCCCCTTCACCTCTGTGGGTTTCGGGGACACTATCAACTATTCTGAATCTTGGGATAACTACAGGGGCAAGAACCGCCTGGGCTATTCTGTCACCGCGCTGTATCCTGAAGGGCTTCGCACCGAGGTTAGAGAGAATGACCTTCACCTCTCCTCTGTAGTCCGAATCAATTGTTCCAGGGCTGTTAAGCACTGTAATACCGTATTTGAGGGCATTACCGCTTCTGGGACGAATCTGCCATTCGTAACCCGGGGGTATTGAAACTTTCAGCCCGGTTGGAACTAATTCAGTTGCTCCCGGCCGGACAACGATGTCGAACTCTACAGCAGCTGTAAGATCGACACCGCTTGAACCGGATGTGGCTCTGGTTGGAACGGGAAGATCCGATGCGTGCTCAAGAATTTCAAGCAGTACATCAAGCTCCATCTCTTCCCATCCTTATAAGCTGTCTATTCTTTCGGGTTCTGATCGATGTCCTTCATCGTCAGATCGATTTTTCCGTTACTCTTGACTTCTGTGACTTTAACCCGCACGTGCTGCCCGCGCTTGAGGACATCTTCCACCTTTTCCACACGTTCCTTGCTTATCTGGCTGATGTGCACGAGACCATCTGTTCCGGGCATTATTTCAACGAATGCTCCGAAGTTCATGATATTGGCCACAACTCCGTCGTATATCTGTCCGAGCTTAGGTTTTCCGGTAGAAAGCTCTATCAGCTCAAGGGTTCTATTGGCAGCTTCGGCGTCATCGGAGAGTACAACTACAGTACCGTCATCATCGATATTAATATCGGCACCAGTTTCTTCAGTAATGGCCCTGATGTTTTTGCCTCCGGGTCCTATCAGTTTTCCAATCATGTCCTTTTCGATCTGAACTGTATATACCCTTGGCGCGAATTCACTGAGCTCCGTGCGGTTAGCGCTTATGACGGAATTCATCTCACCAAGTATGTATTCCCTGTTCTCTTTCCCTCTATTTATGGCTTCACTGAGAATATCAAGTGATATTCCTTCAACTTTGAGATCCATCTGTATTGCGGTTATACCGTTGGCAGTTCCAGCAATTTTCAGGTCCATATCACCCAGATGGTCTTCTACTCCTGCAATATCCGACAGAATAACGTAATCTTTGCCATCGGTTACGAGCCCAAGAGCTATGCCTGCGACTGCGTCGGTTATGGGAACTCCAGCATCCATCAGGCTGAGTGAGGCGCCGCATATTGTCGCCTGACTGGATGATCCGTTCGATTCGAGTATATCCGATACTACCCTTACCGTATAGTTGAAATCAAGCTTATCATTCGGCATGACCTGTGAAAGGGCCATCTCGGCAAGATGTCCGTGACCGATCTCTCTTCGACCCGGCCCGCGGTCAGGTCTGACCTCTCCGACACTGAAGGATGGAAAATTGTAATGGAGCATGAAATCCTTCGTGTATTCTCCCATAAGAGCGTCTATCCTCTGCTCATCCCTTGCTCCACCGAGTGTGACTGCCACGAGAGCCTGGGTTTCACCTCTTGTAAAGAGAGCTGAACCGTGAGGGCGCGGTAATACTCCAACTTCGCATGTTATCTTCCTTACATCACCCTCTCCTCGTCCATCGGGGCGCTGGTGATCAAGAAGCTTCTTTCTGGCGACAAGCTTTTCCGCATTGTTGACTGCCTTGGAGATCATTTTCTTCAGTCTATCATCATCAAAATCAGGATATTTACCTGAGAGTTCTTCCAGGGCAGTTTCCTTCGCTGTCCCACCCGCATCTGAAAGGGCGTTCTTGACACCGTTTCCGTATACTTTTTCAAATTCAGGGATAGCGATTGAGTGTACCTCTTCCGAGAAACCATCCGGGATCTCAAAAGCCCTCTTAATCTCACGTTTTTCCCTTCCAACAGCTTCCCTCAGTTCCACCTGAAGCTCGTTGATCATGGCGGCTTCATCGGCAGCTAACCTTATAGCTTCCATAACTTCTTCTTCTGACAGCTGTGCTGTTGAGCCTTCCAGCATGACAACATCTCTGTCCTTGACCGCGACCACAAGATCAAGGTCGCTTTCAATCTGCTGGTCAAGGGTGGGATTGACTATAAACTCACCGTTCACTCTGCCTATTTTCACTGAGGAGACGGGACCATCCCATGGAATGTCCGATATCATCAGCGCTGAGGATGCCCCCAGCATTCCAAGCAGACTTGGATCGTTCTGACCATCGGAACTGAGAACAAGTATATAAACCTGTGTCTCTTCCATGTAATCTGAAGGGAAAAGAGGCCGCAGTGGTCTGTCTATAAGCCTTGCTGTAAGTGTTGCATTTTCCTGGGGTCTTCCTTCTCTCTTGAAGAATCCTCCGGGGATCTTACCTGCTGCATAAGTTCTTTCGCGGTATTCTATCGTTAGAGGGAAGAAAGGTAAATCTCTCAATCCTCCTGATGTTGCGGCTACAAGTACCGCTGAACCACCATAGGTAACGTATACTGAACCGTCGGCCTGTTTGGCCATTCTTCCGGTTTCAATTGTAAGTGTTCTGCCTGCTACTTCTTTTTTAACAATTTTTATCATTTTTTTTGTTTCTTCCTTTTTAACCAGTTTACTCCGACTCTCTGCCGGAACAAGTTACTACAAGCACCACTTCAATTGAAATCCTCAAGTCCCATCAGTGTGCTTAATTCCTCTGAGATACGATCTACCTCCTGAGGCCGAGGTCCTTAACTATCTTTCTGTAACGTTCAATATCCTTATTCGTAAGATAATTCAGCAGCTTTCTCCTCTGACCCACAAGCATAAGAAGTCCCCTGTTGCTGTTATTGTCCTTCTTGTGAAGCTTCCTGTGATCAGTCAGGTTCCTTATCCTCTCAGTAAGGATAGCTATCTGTACTTCCGATTTTCCGGTATCGTTTTTATTATCTCCGAATTTCACGATTAACTCTGCCTTTTTATCGGCTGTTATACTCATCTTTCTGGATCCTCCATTCGTTTTTCATTCGCGAAAAGCCTGACGTTTTCTACATCACCGGCGATAAGCTTCTTCAGCTCTTCAATACCTATTGAAGATACTGCATTTCTCAATCTCTTTCTGAAACTAACACTCACTACACTTCCGTAAATATCCCCGACCCGGTGATCCAGCATATATGCTTCCACCGGTCCCGCGGCACGTTCTGGAACGAAGACGGCTGCAGGCACAGGTCTGGTTCCGCAGCCGGTATCTACATAGCCTGCGTAACTGCCTGGTTCCGGAAGCAATTTGCATCCGGGAACCCTGACGTTCAATGTGGGAAATCCAATCTGTCTGCCTAGTCCTTTGCCCCTTGAGACCACTCCAGTAACCGAGTAATGCCTGCCAAGGAGTTCTTCCGCATTCCGGAGTTCTCCATTTTCAAGAAGTAACCGGATCTTTTCACTCTTAACCGGTCCATCTCCACATTCCAGCGGAGGTACAATAATAGTATCAATCTCCCTTGAAGTACACCACTGATACAGGTATTCCACTGTACCCGACCTGTTTCTGCCGAAATGGAAATCGTATCCCACTACGATCCTGCTGAATTTCTCCATAACAAGAAGTTCAGAAAGAAATGCATCCGGTGATTTTTCAACTGTTTCTCTATCGAAAGGAATGATCATGATCTTATTCATTCCCAGTCTGCCCAGGATTTCCGCCCTTTCGGAAACAGTAGTGATCCTTCTATTCCATGAATTATCCGTAAAGTACTGACGTGTCACAGGTTCAAAGCAGACCAGGCATGCATCGCCATCGAATGATCTGGCCTTTTCTATTACCTTCAGATGTCCCGTATGTATGCCGTCGAAATTTCCTAATGTAATTGTATCCATGGTTTTCAGTTTCCTGCGAATACGCACAACGGTTTCAGAATACTCCCATCTCCTTCGGCAACAGCCAGCAGATTATCGTCCTTATCAAGCAGGGCTACTGTGCCGACCAGACTACCGCTAACGCTTCCTCCATGGGATACCATCAAGCGCTGTTCCTCGTCCAGAACTGCTTTCTTGTAATCCCTGAGAACATCTGACATACTGAGTAGAGCCCTTCCGTTTCGAGTCTCTTTTGAAGCTTCCTCAATGCTGAATGCCCCTATCGATGTTCTTCTGATATCGAAGGCTGCTCCGCCTGTGCCAAGTTCGTTCCCGATATCGCGTGCAAGCGCTCTGATATATGTACCCGAGCTTACAGTGACGCAAAGATGAACCTCCGATTCCAGGAGTTCCTCAAGCTTCCAGCTCTCGGTGAACACTTCTCTAACAGGTGTTGAGGGCTTTAATCCTTTTCTTGCCAGAGAATATGCCCGTTCGCCATCAACCCTCACCGCTGAATAATCTGGTACTTTCTGAGTTATAGCCCCTGTATAGTTACATAATACCTTAAGGATATCCTCATCAGTGATGGGTGGGACGGGTCTCGTTTCCAGAATTGTACCACCTGTATCGTCCGTATCGGTTCTGATACCAAGTTTAATTCCGAAACTGTAAGTCTTCCCGGAAGATGTCACAAATCTGGATAGTCTCGTTGCTCTTCCAAGAAGAACAATAAGAAGGCCAGTTGCATCGGGATCCAGGGTTCCGGCGTGCCCGTATTTCCTGTAACCCCACTGCTTCGCAACCCTCTGAGCTGCCTTGCGTGAGTAAATGCCGGCTGATTTATCAAGAAGATATGCCGCACCTGTCATCCGGGGGGATGTCAATCGTTACTCAGCTCCCTCATGATGTTCAGAATCTTGTCACCCTTTTCACCGGATTCATCCTGAACAAAAGACAGAGCGGGAACCGTACGCATCTTTATCCGGGATGCCAGCTGGGACCTGAGAAAACCCCTGGCTGATCCCATCGCTTCGATAGCATCCTGCTTCTCTGTTTCTGTTCCTGCAGTCTCATAGAACAGCGTAGCATGCGAACCATCGCGTGACAGCTTTACTCTTGTTATACTCACGTTACGCAGTCTTTCGTCAGATACACTTCTGGACAGTGTTTCTCCTACAATCTGCCGTATATCTACTTCCAGCCTGGATCTTCTTCTATCATCCATATGGAATTCCTCCGCAAAGCCGTCAGAGTTTTCTGGCGATGGAGAGGATCTCGAAGCTTTCGATCACATCACCAAGTTTAATATCGTTATAGCCTGAAAGACCAATACCGCATTCGAAACCGGATTTGACCTCTTTCTTGTCTTCCTTGAAACGCTTCAGTGAACTTACGGTACCTGACCAAATATCAACTCCGTTGCGCACAAGCCGTATCTGGGCATTTCTCCTTATCAAACCGCTGATAACGTAGGATCCCGCAATGGTCCCGATCTTCGGAACCCTGAAAAGTTCTCTTACTTCTGCAGATCCAAGGAATTCTTCCTTCTCTTCCGGTTTCAGAAGCCCTGAAAGCGCTTTAGTGATGGTTTCTTCAACCTGGTGGATAACACTGAAGATAGCAATTTCCACATCTCTGGCAGATGCCTCTTCACGGGCTCTGACATCCGGACGAACCCTGAAACCGATAATGATAGCATTTGATGCGGCAGCAAGATTGACATCGTTGCTTGAAATACCTCCTGCACCGCTTCTGATGATGTTGACGGATACTTCTTCATTACCAAGCTTGGAAAGCGTATCTACTATCGCTTCTGCAGTACCCTGAACATCCGCTTTGATGACCAGATTCATAACGCCCTCGTTTTCAACGGATTTCATCCAGAAATCCTCGAGAGATATCATTCTGCCAGCATGCAGCTCTCTTTCCCTCTGAACGATCTGGCGTCTTCTGCTGATGCGTTTTGCCTCATGTTCGGAACTTACAGCTACTATCGGTTCTCCAGCGTCGGGAACTTCGGCACAACCGAGTATCTGCACTGGAGTTCCGGGACCCGCTTCCTTGATTTCATTATCATTTTCATCGTACATTGCCCGAACTCTTCCACGGCATCTTCCAGCCACAAAATCGTCCTCAACCCTCAGCGTTCCATCCTGTATGATCACGTTGACAACTGTTCCGCGCCTTGGATCAACCTCACCCTCGAGAACGATTCCTCTGGCGGGTCTGTCCGGATATGCTGTTAATTCCAGCATCTCCGCCTGCATCAGCAGCTTGTCCAGAAGATCGTCGACATTCTCACCTGTTATGGATGATACCTCAGAACAGAGTATTTCCCCTCCCCATTCTTCGATAAGAATATTGTGAGATGCCAGATCCTTCTTTATGAAATCAGGATTTGCAGTGGGAAGGTCAATCTTTGTGATCGCAACTACTATAGGAACTTTTGCAGCTCTGGCATGATCAATGGCTTCCTGCGTCTGGGGCATGACCCTGCTGTCAGCGGCAACGACAAGGATAACTATATCAGTAACCTTGGCTCCCCTTGTTCTCATCGCTGTGAAAGCCTCATGACCCGGTGTATCTATGAACGTAATCCTCTTATCGTTTCCGAATTTAGATATGTAGGCACCGATATGCTGTGTAATCCCGCCGGATTCGGTAGCAATGATGTTAGTCTTCCTTATTCTGTCGAGAAGTGCCGTTTTGCCATGATCAACATGCCCCATCACTGTGATTATCGGAAATCTGGCCGCTTCAGAACCACCTGTGCTGACTCGTCTTTTCTCGAGTTCCCTGGCTCCGTAGCTTTCAACCACCTCAACTTCAAAATTGAATTCATGCGCAACCAGAGATACGGTTTCAACATCAAGCCTCTGGTTTGCTGTAGCCATGACACCCAGTTCCATGAACTTGCCAATTACCTTACTGAGGGAAACCTCAATCAGTTCCGACAATTCTGAAGGGCTCGTATATTCTGTAATACGGATGATCGAAGAATTGCCATCTATGGTGACTTCCTGCAGTTTTTCAACTTTTTCTTCTCTGTACTTCTTCCTCTTCTTCTGTCTGGATCTTCCAGTACCTGAATCAATCTTGGCCAGCGTGTCTTTAACAGTTTTGACTGCTTCCGCTGTTATTCTCGGCTTTGGACGTCTTTTTTTCTTCTTCCTTTTCTTTCGAACCGTTTTTGTCCGCGCAGCCTCTTTCTCCCGGTCGAACCTGTTCATTACTTTCTCTACGTCTTCCGGTGTCAGCGAACTCATATGGCTCTTGACAGATATCGTCATTTCTTCGAGAACCTTAAGCAGAGCCTCACTTGAAAGATTCAGTTCCTTGGCAAGTTCGTATACTCTCAGCTTCTTTCCAATGCTTTTCTCAGCCAAGGAAATCACCCTCTTCCATCATTTATCTAATTCCGCAATTCATTTAATTCCGAGCTGTTAACCAAACTCAATTTAAAGGTAATCTGTTACTCCGTTGCGTTTTCCGTATCGGAATCCACTTCAGCGTCATCTTCCATTGCAGCAATCAGTGCTTCCTTTTTCTTCAGTTCAACAGCTATTATTCTACTATCTATCAGCTCTCTGGCTTCCTTCAGAAGGTTCTTCATTTTTACAGCGCCAACACCCTGAACATCAAGGATTGTTTCCGCAGGGGAATCGATAATTCTGTCAGCTGAATCAAATCCTGCACGAGTAAGCCTCTCAGCGAGTTTATCGTTCACGCATTCGAACTCGTGAATATCGATTCTCAGCATATCCTCCCATTGTTTTCTGCTCTCCCAGAGAGATCTTTCCTCAACTTCAATTCTGCAGCTGACCAGCTTACCTGCCAGCCTTACGTTATGACCGCCCTTACCCTTCGCTCTTCCTATCTCATCGTCCGGAACTGTAGCTATCATCAGGGTCTCTTCTTCTCCAGTTTCCTGATTGACCCGTTTCTCCATCACAACCCTGAGGACTGTTGCCGGGAGGAGAGCGCTGGTTACAAGGAGTTTTCTATCTATAGTCCAGGGGATAATATCAATTCTCTCGCCGTTCAGCTCCCGCATTACTGACTGCACCCGCATACCCTTCATTCCAACAAAAGTGCCCACTGCGTCAACTCTGATATCGTTGCTTGCCACTGCAATCTTGGTTCTAACACCTGCTTCACGAGCAATGGCCATTATCTGGACTACTCCTTCATCAATTTCGGGAGCTTCTCTCTCGAAAAGTCTTTTTACAAGAATCGGGGTAGCTCTTGAAAGAACAAGCTGTGGTTCAGTACTCTCCGGACTTAGAACCTCTACAAGAACAGGGAGTACGGTATCTCCGTGTTCGAACCTCTCACCTCTGGCTCTCTCTTCAGGTGGGATTAACGCCTCTATCTGTCCTGCAATACGAACATTAACCCGGTTTCTGTATACCTGTTGAACTACACACCGTGGGATAAGCTGTCCTATCCTGCCTGAGTACTCCTCGTAAACTTTTTCCCTCTCGGCTGATCGCTCAAGTGTGTGGAATTCTCTTCTGAACATGTTAATTGCCGAACGACCGAAATCGTCAAAATTGACAGGTACTCCCACCTCATCATCGTAATCGGCTTCGGGGTTATATTTTCTGGCTTTTTTTCTTGTAATCTGGAGATGATCCATCTCTGGTTCAACTTCCTTGACTACTTTCATGAGAGCCACAATACAGACGTCATCATTCTTCTGATCCCATATCACTTTGATATTCTGAGGAGTGCCGTATTCATTCTCGGTTGCTTCTAACAATCCGCTTTTAAGCCACTCAAGCAGAAGTTCCTGGTTAGCGCCTTTGCTTTCTCTTATCACTGCTGCCAGGGCTTCTATTCTCTGATAATTGTCCGACACTTTTTATCTCCTCGCATAACTTTAAACAGCTTGTATCAATCCAGTACTTCCACTGCTTTAACAATATCGCCAGTGGTTACAATCCTGCCATTTCTGAACTTAAGGCATCCATTGCTGTACTCCTCAAGCCAGTCAACAATATTCTCATCCTCTATCTGTACTGACAGTTTTCTTCCGATGGATCTTATCCAGTCAACCTCTGTATCGAGAATACGTCCTATTCCAGGTGAACTGACTTCCAGCCTGTAGTTCGAAAGCAGCATCTTTCCATCGATTAGATCCCTTATTTCACTAGCCAGCTCAGTGCACTCAGAAATGTTTATCCGCCCCGGTCTGTCAACAAGAAGCCTTACCATGTGACTTCTGCCGATATTCTTCACAGACAAATCAACCAGCAGGATGCCAGTTCTGTCTACAATATCTTCTATCAATTCGAACAAATCAGGGGAATCCATTTATCCTTCATTCAACAATATAAAATAAAGGCGGATAGATACCACCTTTTGAATCATACGATTCTTGAGCGCAATCACTAAGTGAAATCTAGTTCTTTCCAGTGTTTATGGCAAGTCAGGCCGGGTTATTCTACCCAATATTAAATCGCTCTTTAGTGCTTCAATATAATTTGAGAATTCATTACTGAACTGCAAGAGAGAAGAAGCAGATAGATCGTTGATTATGCCTGCGATCTGATACTGCGTTTCATTCTCCCCTATGATACGGACCAGTTTTCCCCGGGCATCATCAATTAGCAAAACTGTACGTGCTCCCTGAATAGTACTGTAATGTGGTATACCACTGTAGGATGAGGAGAAAAGGACAAAAAGCCACTGTATTTCAAATTTAACTAACTCCGCATTAAGCGAATCCTGTTCTTCAAGTGCAAGTATTCCGGAATACGTGTTATCCAGTAATGATGTTTCTCGAATGACAGGTGCTCCTGTAAGATCATCCCTTAGCGTCATGAAACAGTACAGCGGCCCGCCAATACGTTCCCACAGTATTTCCAGCTCTTCTCTGATGCCGCCCGATGCAGCGTTCAGAGTGGGTGAGGATTCTATAAAGACAACCATTTCAAATATGCGCCTGTCGAATCTTAGCAAAGTCACTTCATTGGAGAGATATATCCGTCTTGCAGCGTCCGAATCAAGCCCTGTGCAGAGCAGTGCTTCATTCAATTCTTCCATCATCTGCGATATTTCCATTGGCCAGGCTGTTATATCAGCAAAATCATTATTACTGAAGCTGCCCAGGATATCAGTGATC
>CAZUYF010000008.1:4737-22115 GCA_964624675.1 uncultured bacterium | reverse complement strand
GAATGCCTGTCAGTATCGGAGGGATGATGGATGCTTCAAGGCTGGATTCCGTAACTGCGAATATGCCTTCCTCAATCAATGTGATTCCTTCAGGATACTGAAGGCTGTCGCAGAGTGTTTCCAGTTCCCCTGAAGGCTTGATCGCTATAAGACGTCCGTATTCCACGTCCTCGGTAACGTAGATCAGTCCCGCAGCGTCAGCAGCCAGACCTTCGGGATTATTCAGGCTGTCAGCCACCATGATCGCATTTCCTAATTCATCTATCCTGTAGACGGCTCCATTCCCTTCCGAAGCGGCATACAGGCATCCGGAAGAGGAAAACACAAGCCCGTCGACACCACTGATCCCGGTGCTGAATACTGTAGCCCCAAATCCCTCAGGCAAAGTTATTCTTGACAGTGTATCTCCATGGCCGGGCTCATCGGGAGTGCCGGTCGGCACGGATGCCATGACTGTTAAAAACGTAAAAAAGAATGTACTATGCATTATTCCAATCAGCAATACTGGACAGGGCTGCAACAGACACCAAACTGCAAGATTGCATCTGAGCGAGTTGAAGTCAAGATGAATTAAACAGATGTCAGGCTCATATGGCATTGATTTCAATCTTGACGCAAACGTTTCTCTGCTCTCTATTAGGAACGTGTTTAAACTCACTGCTGAATGGAAAACTGAAACGAAAGGTTTGCCATCGACTCTTCAATTAAGATTCTTCTTATCGAGAACAGTCTTGAGGATGCAAAGGATTTCCGAAATGGGCTGAGTGATTTACCGTCAGAAACATTCGTCATTGAGAGAGTGGATGATCTTGCTTCCGCACTGGTAAGGATCGGAGAGCAGGATTTTGATGTTATTGTGGCTGATCTGGACCTTCCTGACAGTACCGGGAGCGAGACCGCGCTTCAGATCTGCCGCAGTGCCGTAAAAGTGCCTCTTGTAGTTCTAACTGAGATTGATGACGAAAAAATCGAACTTGACGCTCTGAAGGCTGGCGCCCAGGATTTCCTTGTGAAGGGAAAGCTGCAGTCGGATTCCATCTGGAGAGCGATCCGTCATTCAATTGAGAGAAAGGCGATGGACTGGCAGCTGCGGCTTACCAGACGCAGGCTGAGAATACTTCACGATACAGCGTCGAAACTTGCAAGCTGCACGATGAGAAAGCACGCCTTCCAGCTCGCTATAGATTCAGTCAGGATGCTACTCCCGGATATAATGTGTCAGATATTCACCGAGAAAGATGGAACACTCACTACTGTAGCCGCCTCACCTGAACTGAGCGATAACATCGGAAGTGATAAGCACCTGGATTTCGGTCTTGTCGGAATGACTTTTGCGGAAAAGCGTACATTTCAGTTCAGAAGTCATGACGATATACCTTCATTGAGCCCGGAGAACGAAACTTTCAGATCCGGGATTTCTATCCCCATCGGTTCCAGTGCTGTCTTTCAATGTATCTCAACCGAACCGGACGCTTTCACTAATGACGATACGAATCTCCTTGAAATGCTTGCCGGACATCTTACCGGAACGGTGGACAGGATCAGCCTTGAACGAAAGCTCAGGAATCTGGCCGTTCACGACCCGCTTACCGGCGTATTCAACCGAAATTATTTCCAGACAGCCCTGAACCGCGAAAAACTCAGAGCTGAACGGTACAGCAGCAGTATTGGCTTTCTTATGGTCGATATTGACAATTTCAAGGAGATCAACGACCTGTACGGTCACCTGACCGGTGATAAAGTACTAAGGGAAGTGGCTTCATATCTGACCGAATCCATCAGGGAGAGCGATTATCTTATCCGCTACGGCGGAGACGAGTTCCTCATATTACTGATAGAAACCGGACAGACGGCAGCATTAGTCAGAAACAGGATTATCAGCGGTGGCAAGCTTGCTGAACAAACCATTCATCTTATAGGGTCACCTGTAACCCTTTCAATCGGTCATTCCCACTGGAATTCTGAATCCGCGATTTCCATCCGCGAAACTCTCGCAGAGGCGGACCATAGAATGTACGAACACAAGAGAAGCAAGTAGGCTATCCAAGCTTGGCTTTCTCCCAGGCATTCTCCATCATCTCCATATCGGCTTCACTAAGGGAATAACCTGCTTCCCTGAGTATTATCTCCATTCTGGAGAATCTGTCCATGAATTTGCGATTATTGTTCCTTAATACAGCTTCAGGCTCGAAGCCAAGCAGTCTGCAGTAATTCACCAGGCTGAAGATAACATCACCAAGTTCAGCATTCTGAGCTTCAGTATCCTCACTTTCAAGTGACTCTTCGAATTCGTGAATCTCTTCGAAGATCTTGCTCAGAGCGCCATGTGCATCCGGCCAGTCAAACCCCACTTCCGAAGCTCTCTGCTGGATCCTCCATGCTGTCTGCAGGGCAGGCATAACCGATGGAATGGAAGCGAAGAATCCCTCATCCTTCTTTTCCAAGGCTTTGATAGCCTCCCACTGCTTCTCAACATCCCTGGCGGAAAGGCCGGATTGCTGCTCAAAGACGTGAGGATGCCGCCTGATCAGTTTTTCAGATATACCGCAAACAACATCCTTGAGTGAGAATTGATTCCGTTCTTCAGAAATCTCGGCTGACATGATGACATGAAGCAGAAGGTCGCCCAGTTCAATCCTGAGAAGGTTCATATCATTCTTCTGAATTGCATCGGCAACTTCGTAGGCTTCTTCGAGCATGTAGGGGCTGAGCGATTGAACGGTCTGTTCTCTGTCCCAGCTGCAACCGGAAGGACCTCGGAGTTTCCTGACGATCTGTACAAGACCGGTAATGGCTTCGAACAGTTTGTCCTGCGGTTCAGCCATGAATGGCTCCAGCTCCGAATGATTCCCCTGCTTCCATATACAGCTCTGAGAGGGTGGGATGCGGGTGAATCATCTCCCCGATCTCAGATGCCCCCACTCCGAGGTTAACAGCCATGACAGCCTCACCGATAAGACTGCTTGCATCAGCACCGACCATCTGTACTCCTATTACGATCCCATCGCTCTCCCGGGCTATTATTTTCACGAAGCCTTCAGTTTCATTCATTCCCACTGCCTTGCCATTCGCGATATACCTGGAAATACCTGTTCTCACGGGCACTCCTCTCTTTTCCCACTCCTCCTGACCGGGACCGACGGTGGCTATTTCAGGAGTAGTAAATATGCAGCCGGGCATCGCATCAGGATTGATTTTCCTGTTACCATCCCCGAACATATGATCCACTGCCGCAAGAGCCTGCGCGCTCCCGGCATGGGCGAGCTGCCATTTCCCGGTGACATCTCCCGCTGCGTAGACTCCATCAAGGTTCGTCATCTGATTCTCATCCGTATGAATCCCGGCAGGGGAAAATTCAATTCCAGCCGACTCCAGACCCAGGTCATCCGTTCGAGCCTTTCGACCGATGGAAACCAGTATCTTTGCCGCAGACAACTGCACTGCATCGTCCAATGTAACTTCGGCACTCCCCTTCGATACCTTTAAACTCTTCGCAGCGTTTCCGGTTAAGATCTTCACACCCGACCGCTTCAGGGATCTGTGAACAACCTGTCTGATATCATCATCAATGCCGGGCAGTATTGCAGGCAGCATCTCAACGATAGTAATTCCAACACCAAGGCTGGCGAAGATGGAAGCGAATTCACAGCCAATCACTCCTCCACCTACAATGATCAGGCTCTCGGGAAGAGCGTCCCATGAAAGGACATCGCGGCTTGTCTGAACCCCATCTGCTGAAAACGGTCCAGGCATCAGGGGAAGGGATCCGGGTGACAGGAGTATATGATCGGTTTCAAGCAGGACATCACCTGCTTGAACCTCACCTGGACCCTTCAACACCGCATGGGTGCTGAAAATATCGATGCCAAGTTGTTTGAAGTGTGCTTCCACACCTTTCCTGAGGCGCTTTACCACCGTATCTTTTCTTTTGGAAAGCGCATCCCATGAGAAGGTCAGGTATCCTTCAAGACCGTATTTCCTGGCATTCATTGATTGTCTTAACAGGGCTGTGCTGGCAACCAGTGTTTTGGTCGGGATGCATCCTCTGTTGAGGCAGGTTCCTCCCAGAAGCTCCTCCTCTGCAACTGCAACCCTCCTGCCGAGCTGGGCAGCCCTTATGGCAGGAATGTATCCTGCCGGTCCTCCGCCGATTATCACAAGATCGTATTTGTTCATAACCTGTCCTTGTCAGTTTTCGGAAAATGAAACAGCATATGACGAGTATATCTTAATGAAATATGATAAGGTAAATTATCATGAAAGGGTAGGCTTCCTATGCATATCTTCATAATTTTGTGTCTCATCCCTCTTACAGTTGATATAGATGATCTTACCGCTCAGCTCCATCTTGATACGGGTATGGCATATATGCAGCAGGGCCTTCTTGAGCAGGCCGAAGAGGAATTCAATCATACTCTTGAAATCAGTGAAGATTATCAGACTGCTGTGCTTGGCCTTGGAATGATCCATGCGATGCGAATGTCATGGGATAGCGCAGCTGATTATTTCAGACAGTACATAGAGACCTGTCCGGACGATTATCGAGGGTTCTTTGAGCTGTCAAAACTCTACCTCGATACAGGCAAACCAGATAGCGCGGCATTCATGTTAGACAGTGCCTTTATCCGCTCCCCGACCACCCCTTCAATCTGGCTGCAGAGCGGAAAAGCCCGGCTTGAGCTTGGGGAAATGGACTCGGCGGAAATGTGGTTCTCGAAAGGTGTTCTGGGCCAGGGTTCAACAGACCTTGAGTCACTGGTCCTGCTTGCGTCGGTCTACCGGAGGACTTCAAGGGGAGCAGAGGCAAGGGATATTCTTCTTCCAGCAGTTGAAACAGGTTACGCTCCCGCCGCCTGGGAACTCGCGAGGGTTTATCTGGGGTGGAAGGATTACCTCAGGGCTGGTGACGCCATAAACAGATACCTGATGCTGTCACCGGAAGGTTACTATGCGGACTCGGCACTGCTTGTACTTGAAGAACTGGGTGAGTCCGGGACATATATTCCATAAACAGAAAGGAAACTGAAATGGAAAAGAAAGGTTTTTTTGGATCACTGTTCGATTTTTCCTTTGAGAGCTTCGTCTTCCCGAAGATAGTCAGAGTACTCTATGTGATCTTTGTTGTACTCGTCTGTATCGGTTATTTAGGCGGAGTGATCTACGCTTTCCAGATGGGGTCGACGGAGGGTATTGGCGCTATCGTTCTCGGGCCGATAGTACTGATACTTTACCTGACAATGATCCGCGCATCTATGGAGATCGCAATAGTTCTATTCAGGATCTATGAGAATACGAATGTAATTGCCCAAAAGTAGGACACCGGACAGGGAGGTCAGGCGTTTTCTTTTTTGCGTGCTCCCCACCATATCACAGCAACCAGAAATGCAAGGGCTTCACCCAGTGTTATCCACAGCCGGGCAGCGATCGAGATAAGAGATGCCTGCCCCGGTTCAGCGGAAGTCATGATTATCCCTATGAGCCAGACAAGGGAGACTTCACGTATACCCAGGCCGCCCGGAGAGAAGACTGCAAGGAACCCGATGCCTACAGCAGTGGGAAGAAGAAAGGCTCCGGGATAGAAAGGTAAATGCATTCCGAAGCTTCTTGCCAGAAAGACGAAGGCCACACCCTGCAGAAGGAAAACAAGAATGTAAACAGGCAGAAGTTTCAGGATATTGGCAAAACCGGGATCTTCGATATTGAAGTCCCGACCGGTTATGGATCCGGCAATCTTAAGCAGCTTCCTGAAAGCTCGGGGATGTGCAGCGAAAAGAACAACGGCAACAGATGCAACTACGATTATCACGCTGAGCGTGGCTCCAAGACCAATACGATTCGCTGCCAGGGGAATTATCGGCAGCGACATAAGAAGACATCCGGCTACTATGAAAAGAGTCTCAAGTATAAGAGCGTGCCCGGTTATAGTTGATGACATTCCAATCTTTTTCGACAGTCCTATTTTACCTACTGCTCCCCATACCTTACCGGGGATGTACTTGCCAACCTGGGCAAGAAAGTGAACGTTGAACGCCTGACCGAATGATATCTTCGCACCCGCAACGGAACAGACCAGCATCCATGACCAGGCGGCTGCCAGAAGGTGCAGAACCATGAGTATGAATGAAACACAAAAAAGCAGAGGATCGAAGAGAAGTAGATTTGAAAATCCTCCAGCCTCTGCAGCCCCGCTCAGAAAAGAATTACCAAGGTAATACAGCGCAGCGGCGGTGAGCAGTAATCCAATTATATTGAACAGGATTTTCTTCAAATGTATCTCCTTACCGGACTTCACGTACAGGTCACACGGAGGTAAGAATCCTGTTTATGTTCAGTCTTCAGTCCAGTATGCTGAGTTTGGCTCCCGATTTCTTTAAGGTTGGTTTATTGTTCCTGGAATACACGATGGATTCAAAATGCGGTAGGTTGGCTATATCAAGAAGCATTTCCAGAATATACTCGTAAGAATCTGCAGCGGAGAAGAATACACCAACCAGCCTTTCTTTGAGTATCCGCTGCCTCTCTTCTTCCGGTGATGAGGAATCCTCTTTCCATCGCTGAGGATCTTCAAGCATGGTCAGCATGCGCCTTGCTGTTATATCCTTCTTCATTGTAATATCCCAGAAGGTTTTTGCTTCCCGCGAGGCTATGAGTTCAAGAAGCTGGCTGGAAAGTGTATTGTCAGATATAAGATCTGCCAGATAAAGATCGTGAAGGCTCTTAAGCCTGTCATTCAGGTTCAGTTTGAGTTTTTCTGAGTCAATTCCTTCGTGCATATTCGTTCACTCTATCCCAGATGCGCTGTTTCAGGCGGCTCAGACAATCTAACAAAACTTCTTACAGTATCCGAACCCTCGGTTTTTCCCTCAACTGAATCATAACCCCTTAAGGCTCCGGCAAGAACCCTGACAAAACCATCTTCGCCATTCGTAACATCTCTCACAATGCAATTGCTGTAAAGCCAGTTGATAATTGAGCTGTCATAGCGTTCCAGCGAAAGTTCAAACCAATCAAGTGATCTGTCTCTGTAACCGATGATCTGATTCAGGAGAACATCCAGCCCGAATTCCGAAAAGGCTGATATAGCAACACCACTCCCTGGATACCTGAAATCTTCAACTGCATCACACTTTGTCCAGACGATCAATCTCGGTACGGATTCTTCAACACCTATTCTCTTAAGTGTTTTTCTCACTGTATCGATATGCCTGCCTCTGGATGAGCTTGACCTGTCCACAGCAACCAGCAGAAGGTCTGCCTTCCTTACTACATCAAGTGTTGTATGAAAACTCGCTACCAGGGTCTCGGGGAGTCTTTCAATAAAACCCACGGTATCCGATATCAGCACTTTGGATCTGTCCGGGAGTATCAGTCGGCGGGAAGTGGTATCAAGGGTTGCAAAGGGCTTATCCGCCGTATAAAGCTCGGTGCTGCATAAAGTATTGAGAAGTGTACTTTTACCAGCATTTGTATATCCAACGATAGTGATGTTGAACATTCCTGTTCTTCCCGCGGAAACAACCTTCCATCGGGATTCGACCTCTTCAATCTTATTCTCAAGATATGATATCCTGGATCTTGCCCGTCTGCGGTCGATCTCGAGCTGTGTCTCACCAGGACCCCGGGTTCCAATACCTGCGCCCAGTCTTGAAAAATGGTGCCACATACCCGAAAGCCTCGGCAGTGCATATTTCAGTTGAGCAAGTTCTATCTGAAGCTTGGCTTCTCTTGTTCGAGCCTGTTCAGCGAATATGGCAAGTATGAGTTCCGTACGGTCAATTACCTTGCAGTTTGTCGCTTCTTCAAGTCTCGATACCTGACCTGAAGAAAGATTATGATCGAAGACTATCGTATTGGTGTTCTCCCTGAGGGCTACCTCCCTCAGTTCATCAGCCTTGCCTTTGCCAATGAACAGTCTGGGATCCGGTGTTTTCCTCTTCTGGGATTCCCGAGCAACAACGGAACCACCTGCAGACTGGATCAAAGCTGTCATCTCCTGAGTGGATCCGGCTTCTTCCGATTCGTTACCAATGTAGGCTCTTACCAGAAGAACCCGTTCAAGCTCAACAGATTCGCTGGTAGAATGCATATTTAAGAAGTTTCACTTACAGGGTATTACTTCTTCCCGCTTGACTTCTTGCGGGATTTCTCTGTTCCGGAGCCCTGCACAGATTCAGGTGCTTTCTCAGCACTCTCATTGCTTTCGGCATCGCCTGCGGCTCCTTCACTTGTCAGCTTGCTCTCATTCGATTGGATGTTCTGCTGAACACCCAGCTGGGCAGATCGCTTGATAAGATCCCTTGCGGAATCACTGCGTATGTTTCTGACCAGGGCAACCTCACCGGCAAAAACATTGATAGCTTCGTTGAGTACACGTTTCTCGGATGGATTCATTTTGTTCAGAACGGATCGGGCAATGATATCTCTGATAGCTTTCGCCACTTCACCCGGTACTCCGGAGTGAACCCTGTCCTTTAATTTCTCTATTCTTCTCCGCCAGTCCTTGGGCAGCTCATCCGGCTCCAGAAAGAGTTCATTAAGCGCATCATCAAGTTCCTCAGCAGAAACAACCGGCCTTAACTCGGCGTCTTGAAGACTCTCTGTAGGAACCATCACTCTTTTCTTTCCTACCACTATCTCAATCACAACGCATTCGCATATTTCACCGGAAACCATCTGATCTGATATCTCAGTTATCACTCCGGCGCCATGTATCGGGTCAACAACTTTACCATTGATGTCGTACTTCATCAATCCTCCCCTGGAAAACAATTTTCACCATAATATCTGAGTAATCTAATAAAAGTCAAGAATAAGTGTGTGTTTTCTCTACTCAGCGAGAAGAATCCAGATATCCGGTGGGTCTGCTGAGGTTCCATGAGGATGATCGTCTGTTGTGTTCTCAAGGAATATTTTCCTGAACTGTTCTTCTGCTGCGGCAAGCAGTGGTAGATCAGTACGGTAAAGAAAGAGTGTGGAATCAAGAGTGGCAGGTATCCCCAGTTCCGTATTCAGTCTGTCTCCATTGCGGAAATCCACAACCGTCATCAGCCATTCTTCTTCCTCGAGGATAATACTCCTGCCGTTCAGAACCGATCTTACCCATGTCGCAGCTCCCACGTTAGCGTACGTGCCTTCCAGACCATGATTCGCTATATCGATGTACAATGTCCCTGCGGGATCTGAAACGGGCATGATGATATCCTGCAGGATACTGTCATCGATAATGTCGGCACCAAGAAGCAGCGTCATGTCGACGGGAGCGATCAGAATCGCGGAATCGCTCTGGGCCAGCTGCACTGCAATAGGATATATCCTGTTCTGGTTCTCGAGGGAAAGATATGGGTCATCCCTGCGAGCCAGCAGTATCGAATTGCGCCGTTCGCTTCCAGTAGATGTGTAAACTGTGGAATACTCCGATGCCGGACCCTGACGGAATTCACTGGCTCTGCCCGGCTGGCCGGTACTGTTACTGATCCATACAACTGGTTCGGCAAGTGCATCACTCTGGATGGGAATGGTTTCTTCCAAAGGCAAACCATGATAGATCCCGATTGTGTCACTCTCCCCAATCACTGTAGTGGAATCTGGTTCTGTTCTCTGTAATTCCTGTCGATCATCACGCTTGAATACCAAAAGTAACGCGATGATCACTGCAATTGCGATGACTGCAAGAACAGAAACAGTCGCTTTCCTACTTCGGGGCCTGGAGTGTTTATTAGCTATCTCAGAGTTTTTCGCCTCCTCTTCCGGTTCTACTTGTTTGAGCGCTTGTTCAAGAGCTATCAGATTGGGAAATCTATTGTCAGCCTCGGGGGAAACCATATTCTCAAGCAGCTTAAGAACCCTGTTTGAGAGGCTGTTCCAGGCCTCTACCTGAAGATCACGGTTGTCACTGCCTGCAAAAAGCCTGAAAATAAGCAGACCAAGTGCGTAAACATCACTTCGCGGATCATCAGCGATTCTTCCCACTGCCTCCGGAGGTGAGAAAGGAGTATCCGGTATACCTCTTGCGCCGCCGAGGATAAAATATTTGCCGGTTCCAGTTCTAAGAACGTTCTCGGGTCCCAGATAACCGACTCTGTATCCATCATCATGAATCCTTCTCAGGATATCAAGTACTTTCTTTCCAGTTTCCAGCGCATGAGCCTCGGAAAAGCCGCCGTCTCGAACAATCACTTCAACGCATAATTCCGCGTTGTCAGGAAGTGAAAACAGACGTATCCTTGTTTCCGTGTCGTTTCCGGGGTGGATCAGGGAATCTGGAAGCAGAACACCTTCTATCTCCGGCCACTCTCCGGATGAAAATCCGCCGGAAGACCCGCTGCTGATTTCAGCGAGCATAGCTCTTCCGTCAATCTGCACTCTTGCGAGAAGATAGTTTTCTTCTTCCAGAAGGATTTTACCGCCCTCTGCAACGGTTGAAAGCAGGTTAGAAAGCATGTCCATCAGTGGAGTAATTGGGAGCTTCTTTAGTTATCATAACATCGTGGGGGTGGCTTTCCCGGAGACCCGCTGATGTAATCCTTACGATACGGGCTTTCCTGGGGAGCTCTTCAATGGAACTGCTTCCGATGTAGCCCATACCCTGCCTGAGGCCTCCGATAAGCTGGTTCAGATAATCGATAAGGGGTCCTTTGAAAGGAACCATTCCCTCAATGCCTTCCGGTACGAACTTCTTCTCGGTTCTGTCATTCTGGAAGTATCTGTCTGCACTGCCACGCTTCATGGCTCCTATGGACCCCATTCCGCGGTATATCTTGTATTTTCTGCCTTTGTAAATAGTCGTTTCACCGGGGCTTTCTGATATACCGGCAAGAAGGCTTCCAATCATTACGGAAGAAGCTCCTGCAGCAAGAGCTTTGACAATATCCCCTGAGAATTTGATGCCTCCATCTGCGATAACAGGGACATTGAATGCTGCAGCAGCCAACGCACAATCGTAAACAGCAGTAAACTGAGGGCATCCGACCCCTGCAATAACCCGTGTAGTACAGATCGAACCGGGACCGACACCGATTTTCACTCCGTCTGCACCTGCCTTGATCAGATCAACAGTAGCGTCAGCAGTGACAACGTTACCGGCCACTATGGCAACCTCCGGGAATTCTTTCCTGAGGGTTGATACCGTTTCAATTACCCGTGCAGAGTGGCCGTGAGCGGTATCGACGAACAGACAATCAACTCCTGCCTCTACCAGGAGACCTGATCGGGTAATGACTTCGACACCTGCACCTACTGCGGCTCCGGCTCGCAGACGACCGGATGGATCTTTGCATGCATTTGGATAGTTTATCGCATTGTGTATGTCCTTGACAGTAATCAGGCCGACAAGATGCCGTTTGTCGTCAACAAGAGGCAGCTTCTCGAGCCTGTGTTTCCGGAGCAGTACAAGTGCCGCTTTAAGATCAGTATCAGGGGGAGCGGTTATCAGCATCTCCCAGGGAGTCATCAGTTCCTTTACAGGAGTTGAAGTATCACCCTCAAACTGGTAATCACGGTTAGTCAACATGCCTGCCAGTCTGCCGGCCTCCAGTACTGGAAAACCGGAAACTCCCTCCTGCTGCGAAAGCTCAAGGGCATCGGAGATAGTATCATCGATTCCAAGTGCTACCGGATCTGGGATTACGCCGCTTTCAGCTCGTTTTACACGTCTGACATGCTGTGCCTGGATGTCCGGTGAAAGGTTCTTATGAATCACTCCCATTCCACCCTCCTGGGCCAGTGCGATTGCCATGTCAGCTTCGGTCACTGTATCCATCGCGGCACTCAGGACTGGAATATTGAGATTTATCTCAGCGGTGAGCTTTGTTTGAAGATTAGCATCGGAAGGCAGTATTTCAGATCTCCCTGGAAGAAGAAGGATGTCATCATATGTAAGGGCTAATCTACTGCTGGACAGTTCCATATTCAGATCTCCGTTCAGAATTTATCGTCTTTTAATCGCACCAATAGATGAACCTGCCGCACGAAGGGCATGTTTCGACTCGATCGTTTCTATCTGGAGACGCACAAAAAGCGGTCGGCAGTTGTGTGAAACAGCCGCTGCACATCTGGTTTACAACGGGTACTACAGCATTTCCGTAATGACCGGCGAGCTGATCGTACAGATCTCTGTACGTGCGATCTACAGTTAAAGACAACTCATTCCGCATCTTCCGCAGCTGCTTTGCTGCTAAGTCGGGTGATAATCCGAGCTTTATCTCCTGTTTGACGATGTCTTTATTTACAAGATCGGATATCATGATATCGAGATCATGAAGGCTTATGAGTTTCTCAAGTTCCCTAATCATTTCCGGGGTTTACCTCATATTTCAATTTCAGTACTGAAGCCGCTTCTGCTGGAGACCCGGCAGACAGTACCTTTTCAGCGCCCCCCGAACGGAGGGCTTTTGCAAGATGTTTGATCAGCTCCATGTGTTCAGACGGCCCTGATGGCTTAACGGGAGTAATGAAAAGAATGATAACATTTACTTTTTCTTTCGGCCATGGAATACCGTTTTCTGATTTTCCGATAATGATCATGAAATCATCAACAAGTATGCTTCGGCAGTGAGGTATGGCAATATCTTCATGTATAACAGTCGGATCGGCCAGTTCCCTGGTTTCAAGAGCGGTCTGAAGCAGATTCTCTGTTGTTGTCTTAAAGGAAAATTCCCTTAATAACTCCGAAATAGCACTTTTCCAGTTCTTTGAAGACATATTCCATTTGCACAGGCACATTCTTTTCAAGCATACCTCCCTTTTGATATGGTCTTTAATATAGGATTTGTGTATCGTCCTGCAAGTGCCGTAATGAAAACATGTGAGGTGAATATTGCCCAGTAAGAATAAATCACTCTGTTTTTCAATCACCGATGAATCCAGCGCTCTGCTGTTTAACAACAACGCTGTCAGCAGAATATCTCAACCTCTTGAGCACCTTCTGAATCGAATACCGGAAGACCGGAACGCAGTGATAAACGCACTTTCCGCACAGGAGGACGGCTGTCTTCCAATCCTGCTGGACGGTCAGATCTGGCTGTCTTCCACGGTCAGTGCCGGTAATGAAAGAATTATATTGCTGAAGAACCCATCCAAATTAGAGCTAGAGGAATGGCTGGAGGTTATTCAGGGAGGCAGGCCGAGTATTCTTACCGACGGGTCAGGAAAGATCTTCGCCATGACTGAATCTGCAAACATGCTCTTTGCCGGGTACGAATTGACCTCACTGAAAGATTTTATGGATCAGGTTTCGATGACTGCTTTTTTGTCGGCCTGTTCAAAATGCCTATCCGGACAGCAGACCAGAAATTTCTCCGTTCTGACAAAAAAAGGACGGAAAAGCAGGAAATCCCAGGTAATATCCCTCAGAAAATCTGGAGTAATGAACGAACTGCTGGTAGCGTCATTTTCATCCCCATCAATGGCTATGAGCTCATTCGAACAGAACGATTCAAAGTTCACTCGCACGATGTTTTCAGTGGTTCCGGTACCTGCCGTTAAAATAGATGAAAAAGGCACTATAACAGCCATGAACAGTCATGCTGTTCATCTGGTTTCAAAGGTCGGTGTCAAGGATCCTATTAAGACGAAATTCATTGATTGGGTTGCTGAGGAGGACAGGGACAGAGTGGTGAAGCTGCATGAGAACCGGATGCATACTATGCTTACTCCCTTTCAGTTCAGAGCGGGTTTATACCTTTCAGAGAATGTTACACAGCAATTTGAAATGACTAGCCTTCTCATGCCTGAGAAGGAAATCATGCTTGTCTTTCTGGTACCAGTCGACAAGATAGAGGGTTCCGATACCGCACCTATCATAAATCAGACCATCAATGAACTGATGGATATTCTTCATGAGCCGGATCAGGATAGCAGCTCCGCAAGGGACATCCTGGAATTTCTCAGGGTCGGCACAGGTGCAAGAGGTGCTGTCTACGCCTCAAAATCGAGAATAGTTACGGTTGGTGAGGTAGAGCTGCCTGCACATGAAAAGCAACTCACGACCAGGAATACTGTCTACTGGACTGAGGATATGCTGGGCCACAATATCACGATCCCGGTGAAGCAGAAGCATGATCAGGCTTACGTGCGGATCACTGGCATATCTTCCCGAATTTCCGATTCGCTGGGGAGGCTGGTACTCAGCCTTGCTCCGGTGCTGGCTGAGTACATCCAGTCAAACCATTACCTCCAGGGAATGATCAAACTTCTCAACGCAATCTCGGTCTTCATGACCATTCTGCAGGGCCGTGAGCGGGATGTCCAGACCCTGCTTGGCGAAATCGGATCGATAACCGGTGCTGATTATCTGGTTGTTCATACGGTCAGTTCCAGGGAACCCGTTCTCAAACAGCTGGTTTCGCTCGGCACCTCGACTGACCCCGGCATTCTCCGAATTGAGATTCCATCAATAACATCATGGGCATATACACATACGGAGGTCTGCTATGTTCCGGATACAGCGGTTGATCAGAGATTCTCCCCCATTTTCCCTTCTTCAAGAAGTGAATTGTCAATACCTCTAATATCCAACGGAAAAACCATGGGAACACTGACAGTGGGCTGCACAAGAAGAGATGCCTTCGGATACCCTCTGGGAAGATTTCTTCAAACAATTGGTACATCTCTTTCGTTGTGGCTGTTCAGAGACAGCAGAGGAGTAAGGGATGATGAAAGCATCCAGAGGAAGGACAAAGCCGATAGAAACACTCCCGGCCTGGAAGACCTGCTGATGAGTCTTTCGTACCGCATGAGAGCTCCCATTACAACTCTAAGAGGCCATACGGACCTTCTCGTGTCGGAAAAAATCGGTAAACTGACAGAAGATCAGACCGATTCACTTGATTCAATGAATACAGCTCTGATCAATCTGGTCGAATATGCGGAGAGAATGCTTAATTTCATGAAGATCGAGTTGAGCGAAGGAAACCTCGAAACATCCTGGGCCAAACCTTCCGAGGTAGTTTCCTCACTGCTTCCTGCCCTTTGCGAGAAAGGCAGAAGTCAGGAAGTTACCGTGACCGCTGAACTTCCTTCCGAACCATTTACTGCATTCTTTGACAGACCCAGACTTGAACAGATCATCGGCAATCTTGTGAACAATGCAATTCAGCATAACAAACCAGGAGGATCAGCCAGAGTAGAAGTCAGGTTGGAAGGAAGCAATCACTGGGTACTTGAGGTCTTCAACACCGGAGAAGGAATTGCATCCGAGGAACTTCCAAATGTTTTTGACAGATTCTACACGAGCAGCAGTTCCAGCAAATACGAATCGGGACTTGGAATCGGGCTGACAATTGTAAAGAGCTTCACAAAACAGATGGGCGGCACCGTCAGTGTCCGAAGCAGGTCGGGATTCGGTACATGGTTCACAGTCCGGCTCCCCTTATCCTGATGGGCTCAGAAAAACTCTCGAGAACCAGCATGCAATACAGCCTCCCACCGGAGCTGATCGCCCAGAAACCTCTGAAGGACAGAGCAGGCAGCAGGCTTCTCGCGGTTGATATAAGTAAGGGCAGCCTCGAGGACACAGTTTTCAGCATGCTCCCCAGTTTCCTTGTTCCTGGTGACCTTCTGGTTCTGAATAATACAAGGGTCTTCAGAGCCAGGCTGAAAGGCAGAAAGGCTGGAACAGGCGGCAAGGCGGAAATTTTTCTGCTGAAAAAACTGGGGGAGAATACCTGGAAAGCACTTGTCCGACCGGGCAGGGCGGCGGTACCGGGAATGCGGGTGGAGTTCAAGGATGACCTCTACTGTACTGTGGAAGAGCGTTTGAACCACGGCAGGGCGCTTATCAGATTCAACTCCGGGAAAGATACTGAACAAAAGCTCCGTGAAACAGCACAGGTTCCACTGCCTCCATACATTAAACGAGATCCGGAGAAGCTGGATGATACGAGATATCAAACTGTTTACGCATCGGAAACCGGAGCGGTAGCAGCGCCCACTGCAGGTCTTCATTTCACTCCGGACCTCCTTACAGACCTTCAGGAAGCCGGCATAGACAATGTTCATGTAACTCTGCATGTGGGGCCAGGCACCTTCCAGCCCCTCCGCCAGGAATCTCTTGAAGAGAACCGTCTTGATCCGGAGGAATACTATATCTCCGCGGAAAGTCTGTCGGCAATAAGAAAGACGCGGTGTGCCGGGGGAAGGATCGTAGCTGTAGGAACAACTACAACAAGGGTTCTCGAGTCCATCGATTTAGAATCGGGAGAGTCTTTATCGGATGAGACTGAAATCTTTATATTCCCTCCATACAGATTCAGGAATGTGGATGCTCTGATAACGAATTTTCATCTTCCCGGAAGCTCTCTCTTATGCCTTGTAGCGGCGTTCATGGGATATGAATTCATGATGAAGACCTATCAGCATGCAATTGATGAATCCTACCGTTTCTACAGTTACGGAGATGCAATGCTGATCGAACAGGAGTCCAGAAAATGACTGTTACCGCCAGAAAATACGCTCTACATAACAGAATATCACCCAGGATACGTCAGATAGCCGGACTGTACGTTCTCGAGCTCGCGGTAATCCTTTCATGGACTCTGCTTCTGAATACTATTCTGAACCTGCTTTCGGGAAGTTGGTTTATTCTGCTGCCGGTCAGTTACTTTCTTGCTGTAACCATGCTGGCATGGCTGGAACGCTCCCGGGTGGGAACAAGAGGACAGTGTCCGCTTGAGGCACTCGGTCTTGCCGAGATCACCCTGAAAGGCTTCAGTCCTTCTGAGTGGCAGACTTTGAGAAGACTCCTTTTTACTCCTCCTTTGCTGCTCCTTCTATGTGCAGGACTTGTAACGGTGCCTCGTACAGGTAAGACAATACTGCAGATGATCTCAGGCACAATGATAGTACCCGTTGACAGCGATATGGACCCCAGACCTGCGGCGGAGGTGTACCGGAGCCGGAGAATTGCTCTGATGAAAGTTATCTCGTACACCATGGTTTCCCTGATGGTTACAGCAATAATTATCCTTGTTCCTCCGGAACTGACAGGCGGCGGAGCAACGGAACGGATTCCCTCTCTTCACAGCCTGCCGGAAAAAGACAGAGAGCTTCTTGCCTCGTATCTGGAAATGAAGGCAATGTATCCTGACAGTCTTGAATTCCATGTAAGGCTGGCAAGCCTTTATTACAGAAACGGCATGGAAGAGGATCTGCTCCTTGAGCTTCAGCAGATTAGAATGCTTGATCCGGATCATTCCATTCTTGTACTCGAGGAAGATCTTTCAGTCACAATGGAGGATCTCATGATAGAGCCGGATTCCGTTTTCGCTGATTCCACACCGCTCACTGTTACAGAAGAGGTAACTCCTGCCGATGTGGATACTGTAACTCAGGACTCAGTGATTCTTCTTCCGGATTCGGTCTCTCTTGATCTGATACCTGTA
>CAZUYF010000008.1:0-4637 GCA_964624675.1 uncultured bacterium | reverse complement strand
GTTACGGTACCGGTCGATTCCATGCAGGCGATCGATTCATCGGGGATAGAGATCATTATTGAGCAGGATTCACTCAGCCTCCAGGCCGCTCCGGATACTGTACCTCAGACGGAAGTCCCCGACAGCATCGTTACCGAAGATACATCAACTGTTGTAAGCGTGGACAGCACTGAAACAGCAGGAGATGTGGAATACAGTGAACCATCCGAAACAACAGAAGAAACACTTCCCATCGAGACACTCCCCTCCGAAACACTTCCCCCCGATCCGCAGCCTGAAACTGAAGGGACTTAATCTATTCCTTCGTTCAATCTTCTGGGAAAGTCAGGAAAAGCCCGAAGAGGGTTACTGAGTCTTGCCCATGGAACGGTCGAAACCCCGGCATTCATGCCGGTGGGCACCCAGGCAAGCGTGAAAACCGTCAGGAATTCCGATCTTCTCAAGGATAACTGGGAGATAATTCTCAGCAATACGTACCACCTTTACCTCAGGCCGGGCGCTGCGGTAATCGAAGAAGCCGGCGGGCTTCACAAGTTCATGTCATGGGATAGAAATATCCTCACCGACAGCGGCGGATTCCAGTTGTTCAGCCTTTCAAAACTTAGAAAACGTTCCGAAGAAGGTTACCATTTTCAGTCACATATCGACGGTTCGAGCCACCTTCTTACACCGGAGAAGGTCATAGAACTGCAGACGATATTCGGAAGTGATATAATGATGGTCCTTGACGAGTGCCTCGAGCAGCCCAGTGACCGGGGTCGGACAGAAGAATCTCTTGACATTACCCTCAGGTGGGCAGAGCGAGCCAGAAGAATGCACACTGGAAGCACCCAGGCTCTATTCGGTATCGTGCAGGGCGGAGCATATCCTGATCTTAGAAGAAAGTCCGCAGAGGTCCTTACCGGAATGGATTTCGACGGGTATGCCATAGGAGGAGTTTCCGTGGGTGAGCCCAGAAATCTTATGATTGCAGCAGTCAGATCCTGTATAGACTATCTCCCCGAGGACAGACCAAGATACCTGATGGGAGTGGGAAGACCGGAGGACCTCGTCGACTTTGTCGCTCTCGGAGTGGATATGTTCGACTGCGTTGTTCCCACGCGGAACGCCAGAGGCGGAGCCTTCTTCGTTCCGGGGGGCCATATCAATATACGGAACGCCCGTTTCAGAAATGACGCAGCTCCCGTTCAACCGGGATGCCAATGCTACGCCTGCAGCACGTATTCCAGATCCTACATCAGACATCTGTTCAACGCGAAGGAATGGCTCGGGCCTATTCTGGCGACACTTCACAATCTCCACTACTTCTCCGTACTCATGGGTAAGATAAGGATGGCTGTCGAAGAGCGCCGCTTCACCACCTTTGCAAGGGAATGGCACAGGAGAAGGCGGAGTTTTGATTCGGGAAAATTCTGATGACTGCACCGAACTCCGAGATCACTGTCGAAATAACTGCCCTTGGCAACAGGGTAGGAGGAATTTCCGCAGACCCGAGCCGAAAAACCGTGTTCGTCCGGGGAGCCCTTCCCGGGGAAACAGTCAGGTGCAGAACGAACAGGATCAGAAAGAACATTATCGAAGCAGACCTGGTGGAAGTTCTCGAGGAATCTCCCTACAGAACCAAACCTTTCTGCAGCATTTTCGATGAATGCGGCGGCTGCTCCCTCCAGAACCTGATCTATTCAAAGCAGCTCTTCTGGAAGCTGAACTGGGTTGCAAAGGCGCTTGCGCGGGCAGGTATTGAATACCCTGATGAGCTCCTGAAAAACGTGATTCCATCGCCGGATACGGAAGGTTACAGGAACCGTGTTTCCTTTGATATTGTGAACGGGAAGCCGGGACTTCACCGCCACGGCGGAGACACAATAAATGTTGATGGCTGCCCGCTGCTCAACGTTCGAGGACAGAAGGCATTCGGAAGGCTTCTCGAGGAACGGCTGGATGGCAGCAGGAGAGTGTCGGTAAGAGCATCCGATAGAACCGGTGAAGCGATGCTCGAGTTTTCGTGCTCCCCGGCTCAGAGACTAAAAAGCGATTGCGATTCAGGTATTATCGCATGGCAGGAAAACGATAAATGGAAGGTTGACCCGCCCGGATCGGCACTCCACGAGATCTCGGGCGGTTTTACATATACAGTAAGACCGGGGACATTCTTTCAGGTGAATACGCGCTGCGCTGACATTATCATTTCCATTGTAACCGGTCTTTGCCAGGGGAACAGGAGAATACTGGATCTTTACGGAGGATGCGGAACCTTCAGTCTGCCCCTTGCCTCGAAGGGAGCAGAAGTGACCTCCGTCGAGCTGAACCCTGATTCATCCGTATCCGGGAGGGAGGCCGCCGAACTTTCCGGAACTGAAGGTATTGACTTTCAGACTGGCAGAACAAGACATTTTCTGCTGGATACGGTAAGAGCTAAACAGAAATGGGATACTGTTATAATCGATCCTCCGCGAGCAGGACTGGGTATAAGGGTCGCACGCCTTCTGCGAAGGGTCAGATCGGAGAGGATTGTCTACATAAGCTGTAATCCATTCTCACTGGCAAGGGATCTTAAAGTGATATGCGAGGGCAACTGGGCCGTTGCGGGTTTGCAGCCTGTTGATATGTTTCCACAGACGGATCATGTGGAGACTGTGGTTACGCTTTTGAGGAAGGAAGACAGATGACGGCAGCTGTATTAGCGGCAGGGCTACTGATAGGAGCAGTTCAGCAGGCGGGGCTCCCCCTTCAGGATCCTCTGAACTGGTGGCTTTACATGCTGGAAACGGAAGATGACGGCAGTTCATTAACAGCTTCTATGGGAAGTATAGAGAGATTTATTGAAAGCAGAAGTGGTTCTCCAATTGGGCTGGGGCAGGCAATCCCCGCAATTTCACTGACGGGAATGATAGCCGGGGAAGTGCTCAATAATTCCGATACTTTCGAGACAAGAACCGGAGCCACAGCAAGGCTGTTCGTCGACATCCTTCCAGGGCTGTATCTCGATGAGCAGCTCTCGCTCTGGACAGGTTCCGACAATAATCCCCCCGATTACTTCTCTCCTTACCACCAGGGCTCCGAGCATGGAAGACGTCTTTATGTGGACTGGGGTTATCTCCGGTGGAACAGCGATATCGTTTCGCTCGGTTTCGGAAGAATACCACAGAGATGGGGTCCGGGCAGGTTCACTCAATTGCTGATCTCGGATAACAGCCCCCCTCTTGATATGCTTACAATCCAGTTCAACCTCTGGGACAAACTGACTTTCACAGGATTCACATCCACGATCGACAGCGATTCCGGTACGTACCTCACCGCTCACAGACTGGATATTTCCCCGAAGGAAAACTTCCGGATAGGTCTCTCCGAATCCATTCTCTTCAAGGCGGAAGGGATGGACCTGGCGTATATGAACCCTGTCATTCCCTGGTACCCCGTGCAGTGGAACGAACGGGTGGATGATAATGCGTTTTTCAGCTTCGACGTGTCATGGAAACCTTTCAGAGGCGTTGAAACCTACGGTGAACTCCTTATCGACGATATCCAGTACGAGAATACAGGCAACAGACCCAATAAACTCGGCTGGACAACAGGATTTTCCGCCTACATCAGGCCGCTTGATCTGGGAACAGTGATAGAGTACACCAGAATCGACAGGTACGTTTACGGTCAGAGAAGACCATGCAACTTCTACCTTCACCATGGAGATATTATTGGTTCGGGTCTGGGGCCTGACGCTGACAGGGTAACACTTTCACTTGGAACATCTGCCGCATGGCCTCTCCTTGGTGAGCTCACGCTGGACCACACAAGGCATGGAGAGGGAACAGTTCAGGAGGGCTGGCCCGACTCTGCCTCCACGGCCGGCACATTCCCTTCGGGGATCGTGGAGTACACTACCGGCGCAGAACTGCACCTTGGATGGTATCCTCTGGATTACCTTGAAGTGCATGGAAACGTTGGAAACAAATGGATGAGGAATAGAAACCATGTTTCCGGTGAATCTTCCTCGGAATTCTCATCATTCCTCGAAGTCATATACAACTGGTAGGGACGTACCACACTTCTTCAACTTATGGGTTATTTAACATTAACATTGAAATTGTAAAATGTCTAAATGACAGGATTGCTGTATATTCCGGGGGTGCTGCCTTCAATGACCCTTGCATCGCAAATGCTTTTAAAGAATTCAACAGGACCAGCATCACCTATTACAGCGTAACCGTAACCAGCCTCCCTCATGCAGTGGAGCGCGGTGATTACAACTGCCTTTCCAACACCTTTTCCCCGAAAGTCATCGTGCACACCTATGGGGCCCAGAAACCCTTTTGCAGTACAGTCCCAGCAGCAGAAACCGGCAAGGCTGCCGGACGCTTTATCCACCGCTACTATCAGAGTGGGAGGTACTGATCCAAAGGCGGTCCCGGCTTCCGCCTTCCAGCCGTTGCTGAAATTATCACCGATAAATGAAAGCACAGAGGGGGACTGGTGAGGAAGGGGCTTTCCCACCCACAAACTATCCTGCCCCGGGGCAGCAGGCAGATCGTATAATGGGACCAGGAGATCAGGCAAATCAGCCAGCTCCACCGGAAAGCAGCATTTCCCGCAGGAACATGATACTGTCATTTCCGGTAATTATTGATAGAATACTTAGA
>CAZUYF010000007.1:0-24081 GCA_964624675.1 uncultured bacterium | reverse complement strand
ACCGTCTCCGATGGAAGGACTTCAACGGAGTAATCCTGTTCAAGCACCTTCCTGCAAAGATCGGCATCCTCGTAGTACATGAAGAAGTCCTCCCTGAAACCATCCACCCTGCTGAATAGATCTGTTCTTATCATCAGAGCGCAACCAGACACGAAATCCACCTTAACTCCCTCATCGGGACCGTATTCCTTTCCGGAAATATCTACCTGTTCAAAACGCATTTTCCACTTCACGAATTTTCCCCCCGCACCCCAGAGCCGTTCCGGATCCGATGCCCAGTAAATTGCGGGGGCAGTAATGCCGGCTCGGACATTCTCGCTGAGATACTTTGCCAGGTTGTGAACCGTTTCGGGAAGAACTTCTGCGTCGTTGTTCAGGAAGAACGTGAACTCCGCTTTATCCTCCAGGGACATCCGGAAGCCTGTGTTGTTACCTGCTGCAAAACCTGCATTCTCTTCGTTACGCCTGAATCTGAGCCCCTTGCGGCTGGTAACCCACCCGGGCACCGGCCCGGGGGAACAGTTGTCTATGAGTGTGATACCAATATCAACTCTGAGAGACTGCTCCAGGGAATCAATACACTTCCTTGTCAGTTCCCACTGTCCATAGTTAACAAGAACGACAGATACTTGCAAGAGAATTCCTCCGGTTTTCCCCGAGACCCGAATCGTGTTAGTTTACAGTGTAAAATATAATACTGAAACTGTACAGGCGTTCATAATCTGTAACATAGAGGAAAAGAAAGATGACTGTTCCTGAATCAGCAAGCGTTCGGCCCAAGCTGGCGGTATTTCATAATCTGCCTTCCGGAGGAGGCATCAATGTCGCGGGGGGGCTGCTTCGGGAACTTCAGTCATTCTTCTCCATAACCGTACACTGCCCTTTCGGCTCTTCCTCCCTTGCAGTCCCCGGATGTATTTCCGTAAAGAAATGGCCTTTCCGGGAGGGAAGAAGGATTTCCGGTTTAAGAAAAGTTGCGGCCCCTTTGTCTCTGCCTGCCAGACTTCGCGCCTTTGACAGACTTTGCTTGAAAATTGCGGAAGAGATCAATTCTACTTCGGATCTTGTTCTCGTACATAATTCCATGTTCGTTGCCGCCCCGCCGGTTCTGAAGTACCTGACGGTTCCCTCCATTTACTTCTGCTACGAGTTTCCCCGTCATCTCTACGAAAAGGATCTCATAAAAAGGACCGGGAACGTACTGGTCAAATTTCTCCTCTCTCCATTGAGAGGCATGGAGAGAAGAATGGACAGAGGATCAGCTTTGAGCGCGGATGGTATTATCACTTTATCCAGCTGGATGCAAGGCAGGATCGCCGATATTTACGGGCTGGATTCCTCCGTAGTAAGGCCCGGTGTCGATACTGATTTCTGGATCATTGAGAAGAGTGCTGTCAAGAAGAATATGGTTCTCAGTATCGGGGCTCTGTGGCCTTTCAAGGGTCATAAAATGGCAATTGACGTTGTCTCTCGCGTTTCTCCCGACAGAAGACCCGCCCTTGCTGTTATCGCAGACAGAGAATACCCCGGATACGGAGCTGACCTCTCCAGATCGGCATCATTGATGGGAGTAGATCTGCTCCTGCGGAGAGGTATTTCAAACGAGGAGCTCCTGCAGTTTTACAGCACAAGCAAAGCTGTTCTCTGCTGCGGGCACAATGAACCCTACGGCCTGATTCCTCTGGAGGCCATGGCATGCGGTATTCCGGTCATTGCTGTGAGAGAGGGCGGATTCATCGACAACATAGACAGCGGGGAGAATGGCATACTTGTTAACCGCGATCCCATTGAAATGGCTTCTGTGCTTCAAAGCGTTCTCCTGAATGATGACCTCCGCAGAAAATTGACGCTGAAGGGCAGGGAGTTTGTCACAGGGGAGCGATCAATGAAAAAAGCCGGGAACAGACTGGCAGAGATCCTCACTGACACCTTTGAAAAGGGAGATCAAATTCAGTAGTCCTGTACAATATGATGAAGAGGGAATTATCTTCCCGCGAACGGGATACTCATTTTTCGTCGGGAGTTTTTCATGCACCTTCTAATGGACGCCAGGGCTCTGCAGATACACGTTGACGGCATCGGCAGGTATTCTCTTGGGGTAATGGAAGCTCTCTCGGGGCTTGAGCCTGACTGGAAACTCTCCGTCATCGTTAATCCAGAAGCAGCGGAACATGTAAAAACACTGCCTGTGGAAACGGTTGTATGCAGCGCTGTTAGGTTCCGCCATGGGGAGAACCGGGAACTCATCCCCCTCATTGAATCTTCGGGAGCTGACTGTTACCTGAACTTTTCTATGGCAGGCCCTGCACCTTCCATTCCAACCCTTCTATCCGTTCATGACCTAATGGTGCTGAATATGCCGGGGTATTTTGGAAGCAGCTTTTTCAGAAATATCCTTGGAAGATTCATGTTCGGCAGAAGAATAACAAGATCAATCGACCACGCCAGTGCTATTTCTGTTCTTTCTGAAGCAACCCTGAGTGATCTTCGGGGAGCTTTTCCCGGAGCAGAGAATAAAGCCTTTGTAGCGGGAGCTGGTCAGGATCTGTTCGAAGATGATGAAGAGTGTAATCCCCAAAGGAAGGACTTCCTTCTCTACGTAGGAAACGCCAGAGCTTACAAGAATACCACAAGACTCATCGTGGCTTACGCAAGGCTGAAGGCTATTAACCCGCGTTTTCCAGAGATGAAGATGGTCGTTCGCAAAGACAGGGCTTTCGATGACTTTATGCGCGATGTGGATGATTGCTCCGCAACGGACAGCATTACTGTTCTATCCCATGTTACTGATGACAACCTGAGAGAACTGTACAGGGAATGTGCCGGCCTTGTAATACCATCACTGAAGGAAGGTTTCGGCCTTCCCGCTCTTGAAGCCATGGCTGCGGGTTCTCCCGTTGTAGCTTCCGCAGGAACCGCACTTGAGGAGCTGGTGGGGGATGCGGGTATTTTCGTAAATCCCGAATCAGTTGAAGATATTATGCGAGGAATGGCTTTGCTCACATCTCAACCTGAACTCAGATGGGATCTTGCACGAAAAGCTCTCAAGAGGGCGGGAAATTATTCATGGGAAAAAACCGCAGCTGCTGTTGCGGGCAGGATTGCGAGGATTACATCATGAAAGCAGCGGTCGTAAATCCTCCATTCATGAACGGCAGGTTTTCAAGGTCCTCCCGCTCCCCTGCTATTAACAAAAGCGGAACCCTGTACTGGCCCCTCTGGCTTGCTCACGGCGCCGGGGCTCTTGAGCAAGCCGGTCATGAGGTCCTGTTCCTTGACTGTCCGGCGGAAGGAATCAATGAGCGCGAATTACTGCGGATGCTGGCTGAATTCAATCCGGAACTTACGGTTCTGGATACTTCGACTCCTTCCATCTACAGTGATCTGCGAATAGCTTCCATGACAAAGAAGTGTCTTCCGAATACTTTTGTTCTGCTGGTTGGAACCCATGTCAGCGCCCTTCCCATTCAATGCCTTAAGCTTGCTCCATCAGTAAATGGCATCGCCGTGGCAGAATATGATGCCACTCTTGTTGATGTGGCTGAAATACTGGACGGAGCAGGCGATCTTTCCGGTGTGCCGGGGCTATGCCTGAATATCAAGGGAGAACTTGTTGAAACAGGTCCCAGGGAAATGATAGAGGATCTGGATTCCCTGCCATTCCTGGCCGATATCTACAGCAGACATTTAAAGCCGGAAAACTATTTCTTCGCAGCGGCAAGGTTCCCCAGTGTAATGACAATAACAAGCCGTGGCTGTCCGTACAGATGCTCCTTCTGCGTCTGGCCTCAGGTCATGCACAGGGAGAGTTACCGGTCTCGCTCAGCGGAACATGTGGCGGAGGAGTTCGGTCTTTTTAAGGAGCATTTCCCCGGTATCCAGGAGATAGTCATAGAAGATGATACGTTCTCAATTGACAATAGCCGGGTCGAGGAGATATCCGATGTTCTGATAGGAAACCGCAATCGTATTCCATGGACAGCCAACGTCAGAGCCAATCTCTCTCTTGCGGCAATGCGGAAAATGAAGGCTGCAGGCTGCAGGCTTATTATCGTCGGTTACGAATCCGGTTCACAGGAAATTCTAAACGCCGTCAGCAAGGGAACAACTGTCGCGCAGAACATGGAGTTCGCAGAGAGGGCAGGAAAAGCAGGGCTTCTTGTTCACGGGTGTTTCATGGCCGGTAACCCGGGAGAAACTCCGCAAACCCTTGAGGAAACTTTCCAGATGTCTCTGAAACTCGCCCCGGATACTGCCCAGTTCTTCCCCATAATGGCATACCCCGGAACAAGACTCTATAACCTGTACAGGAGCGAGGGAAAACTTAGAACCGAGAATTTCAATCGCTGGGTCACGGAGGAGGGGCTCCATGACTGCGTTGTTAATCTACCGGAACTTCCATCAGAAACTCTTGTGGAATGGTGCAATTCCGCAAGAAAGCGCTTTTACCTCCGCCCCGGATACATTCTGTACAAGAGTATTCAATCACTGAGACACCCCTTTACGGAGGGAAGGAGAACTCTCCGGGCTTTCGGAACCTTCCGCAAGCACCTGTTCAGAAGAAGCAAGGTTTCCGGGAATCTCGGAGGCGAAAAATGAATCCTGTTTCCTTCTGGATAGTACTTGGGCTTTTTCTGGCGCCCTGGTTAATCTATCCGTCAGTTCTCATATGCATATCCATTCTGTTCAGGCAATATTCCTCTTCCTGGAAAAAGCCGGATGAATGGCCTTCTGTCAGTGTGCTGATAGCTGCAAGGAACGAAGAGGCGGTTATCGCGTCCAGAATTCGAAACCTTCTTGATCAGGATTACAAAGGTTCCCTCGAAATACTGGTTGGTTCGGACAGTTCAGATGACGAAACGGATAGTGTTGCCGGTGCTTTCGGCGATCAGGGGGTCATCCTGCACCGAAGCGCGATTCGAATAGGAAAACCTCTGATGATAAAAGAACTTATGGGACTCTCTGGAGGAGAGATAATTGTCTTTTCGGATGCTGATACGGTTTTTGCCCCTTTTACCATCACTGAGCTTGTCGCTCCCTTCTCGAACCCCTCGGTGGGTTGCGTTGACGGCTCCCGCAGGAACAGTCTGGATGGGGATACATGCGAAAGCATTTACTGGAAGTACGAAACGGCGATCAAGAAAATGTGTTCGTCTGTTGGAGCGGTTCTAGGAGCCACCGGGGCTGTATTCGCTTTGAGAAGAAACCTTTTTATGCCGTTATCAACGAGAAGAGCGGATGATTTTGAATTAGCCGTGATGACAAGGATCCAGGGCTGGTCATGTGTATTCAATAAGAATGCGGTAGCCTCAGAGCCTTCTCCAGGCGATGCGGAGCAATTTCGAAGGCTGGTAAGGATAGTAAGCTGGATGTTCGTCAGCGGTATACTGCTTATGGGAAAAGCCTTGAAAAAGCGGATGTTCCCGCTCTTCCTGCAGCTCTTTGTACACAAGGTTCTAAGGTGGTTTTCCGGACTTCTCCTTGCTGCGGCTACAATTCTTGCCGGTTTTCTTGCAGGCGGGCAGTTCTATCTGATCCTGTTCATCCTGATGTGCCTGTTCCACGCAACTGCTTTGGCAGGATGGCTGCTTGCACGGCATATGCCCTCAAAACTTCTTTTTCCCTATTACTTCTGGCTTATGAGTATCGCTGCTATTGATGGTATATTACGTGTAATATTCGGAAATCCGGTTGAAACCTGGGAGAAAAAGTCGAAAGGCAGTAAGAACTGAAGAAGAAAAGAAGCCTTGCTCTAGGCATGCTGTTCGATGGAATCGCAATATTTCTGGCCATGGTCTTTTCCGCGTGGATTAAATTCGACTCGGGCATTTTCGCTGATACTGTAGTCATTTCAAACAGCATGATATTCTCCGGAGCTATATTTTCGGTTCCCTTCTGGTGGCTGATCTTTGTAGTGTCAGGCTCCTACAGGCTGCACTGGGACTTGAGCTGGGCAGATGAACTAAGGCTTGTGGTTAAGCCTGTTACTTCCGGTTTCATAATATTGTTCTTCGGTGCTTTCCTGGTTTCACCTTCAGCTTCTATCGGCAGATGGATAATAATATTCTATTACGCTTCTCTCCTTCTTTTTGTCTTCTTTGCGCGGGGCTGTATGAGAATTCTGGAAAGAATGCTTGCTAAAAAAGGTATGCTTTTCCGCCGGGCGGCAATAGTCGGAACGGGAGAGGCTGCCTCCAGCCTGGAGAGTTATCTCATTGAAAACACCGCGTTGGGTTATGATGTGGTTGGTTTTGTAGACCCGGAGAAGACTGACTCTGTGCTGACTGTACCCGAAGGCAGAATCCTTGGCTCCGTTGCGGACCTGCCCGGCATAATAAGGAATTACTCAATACGTGAGCTGCTTGTTACCATAGCTTCGAACTTCCATGACGACATTCTCTCTCTTCTTCTTCCAGCTGCGGGAGAGGGTATAAAGGTTAAAGTTGTTCCGGATCTGTTCGATGTTGTAGCCGGGCATGTACACAGTACACAGATAATGGGGCAGCCATTCATGGAAATACTGCCTGAACGGCTCAGCTTCTGGCAGAAAATCGTGAAAGTGTACATTGATTATTTCATCAGTATCTGTGTCCTCCTGGTAGGTCTTCCTGTATGGATAGTTTTTGCAATACTGATAAAGCTGGATTCAAAAGGGCCGGTATTCTACCGCCAGGAGAGGGTTGGTAAAGGGGGAAAGATATTCAAGGTATTCAAGTTCAGAAGCATGATTCCCGACGCAGAAAAGAGAAGCGGGCCGATCTGGGCAGGTAAGAATGATTCCAGAATAACACGCATTGGCAGATACCTCAGAAAATCCCGTATGGACGAGATCCCCCAGCTGATAAATGTGATTAAGGGCGAGATGTCTATTGTAGGTCCGAGGCCTGAACGCCCGGTATTCGTCGAGGAGCTCAGAAGAATGTACCCGTTCTATCAGAAGAGGCTCACCATAAAACCGGGCCTGACAGGATGGGCTCAGGTTAAACTGGAGTATGATACCGACATGGAAAGTGTGGCTAACAAATTAAGATACGATTTCTTCTATATAGAAAACCAGTCGATATTTCTTGACCTGGAGATTCTTGCCCGCACACTGAAGGTTGTCCTCACAGGCGCCGGAGCTCACTAGTCAGGTTCTTTGAAAGGAAAGAAAAATGGCAGTTCCTCTACTTGACATTACAAGACAGCATCAACCGATAATCGAAGATCTTCGTTCAGTTTTCAACCGAGCCCTTGAAACATCTAGGTTCATAAAGGGCCCCGAAATGGAGGAGTTGGAAAAGGAATTCGCTGCATACTGCGGAACGACAAGATCCATAGGATGTGCCTCCGGCACGGATGCTCTTATCCTTGCTCTAATTGCCGTCGGTGTCAGACCAGGTGATTTTGTTCTGACCACACCCTTCACATTCTTCGCATCAGCGGGAGCAGTCGCACGGGCAGGCGGCACTCCTCTCTTCCTGGACATACTCCCGGACACATTCAACATCGATCCGGATATTCTATCCGAATGGCTGACAGATAACTGCGTCGTCACTAACAGGGGTGTTGTTCATAAAGGCAACGGCACGCGGATAGGAGCTGTCATGCCGGTTCATCTGTTCGGACAGCTGGCTGACATGGACAGGATTGTGTCTATCTGCAAAGACTGGCAGATTCCCGTTGTTGAGGACGCCTGCCAGGCGGTGGGAGCGAAGTGGTCTAATAAAAAAGCGGGTTCCCTGGGTACGGCAGGCTGCTTCAGTTTCTTCCCGTCTAAAAACCTGGGGGCTCTCGGTGACGGCGGCATGGTAACCACCGATGACCCGGAAATTGCAGACAGGATTGTCAGCCTGAGGGAGCATGGCGGCAAGGGTTACATCCATGAAGAAGTGGGTTTCAATTCCCGCCTCGATGCAATTCAGGCAGGATTTCTGAGGATCAAGCTGGCACATCTTGAAAACTGGCACAAGGGACGCCGCAGGAATGCCCGTTTCTATAAAAAAGCTCTGGGAAGTCTCAGGCAGGTGACAACCCCGGTAATCAGGAAAGAAGCATGGTCCATATACAATCAGTATACCATCCGGGCGGCTGATCGAGACGGTCTTCTCAATTATCTTCGTGAACGAGGTGTCGGATGCGCGATTTACTATCCGCTTCCACTTCATCTTCAGAAATGCTTTGAATGCCTGGGTTACTCTGAGGGGGATTTTCCTGTTTCAGAAGCCGCCGCAAAGGAAGTCATATCCATCCCGGTTTTCGGTGAGCTGACGGAGGACGAGCTTGTTGAGGTCGCCTCCACCATCAAGGATTTCTATGCCGATAAGGGCTGATCAGCTGCGGGGTCTGCTTTTCTTCGTATTGATCTTTTCCCTGTTCTCAGAACTAACGGCCGATGATTTTGTCCATTTCATTGGGGAGGACGTCCATCATCTGTTCTCATCTGAGCCACTGGCAGTTGCAGGGCTGGGCGGTGCGGGTGCAGCGGGGGCTTTTCTGCTGGAAAGCAGCGAAGGCTATGAGGGTTTCATGGGAGAAGGATGCCTGAAGGATTTTTCGGCGGTTTGCGACAGAGCATTCGGTCTGCCTCTTCTCGGCGCTTCTTCCATTATGTGGGCGGGTGGCGGGATCTTCGACAATGGCGATACCGGACAGATGCTCACTGAGGGGCTTCTTCTGACATACAGCCTTACCGGCGCATTTAAGCTTGCATCAGGTAGAACAAGACCCGACCGAAGCAATACTCGCAGCTTTCCTTCGGGACATGCTTCCGGCACCGCGTGCGTGGCAGTTATCCTGTGGGATAGTTACGGTCCTGGCGCAGGCATTCCGGCGGCGGCAGTTGCCGCTTTTACAGCCCTTTCGCGAGTCACTCTTGGAAAGCACTACCCTTCGGATGTGCTCGCCGGGGCAACCATAGGAACAGCAATAGGGCTTGCTGTAGTGCTGGCACATGAAGATGCTTCAGTTTCCGACCAGCAGATTCAGCCGACCCTGGGAATCAGATGGAGCAATTCGGAGGGATTTGGAGTATATTTTTGATATGAAAGATAGACTGAGAAGCTTCAAACATGCTTTCAGAGGCATAGGAACCCTTCTGGCAACCCAGATGAACGCCAGAATCCACCTGATTGCTCTTATCCTGGTTCTTGCAGCAGGAATACTTGTGAACCTCAGTACGGGGGAATGGGCTCTTATTGCGCTCGCTGTCGGCATGGTTCTATCTGCCGAAGCCATGAACAGCGCACTTGAATTCCTGGCAGATCATACGGCGCCGGAGTGGCACGATTCCGTTCAGAAGGCGAAGGATCTGGCAGCAGGCTCCGTACTGCTGGCAGCAGCTGGTGCTCTCGCGGTAGGTCTGTTTGTATTCGTACCCCATTTCTGATCGAACTCACAGCTGAACAGGGAGATTAATCATGCTCGACAGGGCGTTTCTTAGAAATGAGCCGGACAAAGTACGAACAGCTGCAAACAATAAGGGTGAGCCCTGCCTGATAGACGAATGGCTGGAGCTTGACAAAAAAAGACGCGAACTCCTTGGTGAAATAGAAACCTTGAGAAGACGTAGAAATGAGCTCTCAAAGGAAGTCTCTTCCCTGAAAAAGGAGGGGAAAGAGGCCGATGAACAGATCCTGGAAAGCAGAGAGACAGGTGCAAGGCTCAGCAGCATTGAGAAAGACCTGGATACTGCAGATACCCGGATGAGTGAGCTGGAACTCTATTTTCCAAACATTCCGGACCCGGATGTTCCGATCGGAAATGATGAAACTTTCAACAGCATTATAGAAACCATAGGGGAAAAACCCTCTTATGATTTCGCACCTCGTGCCCACTGGGACATCCTTGGAGGACTGCTGGACAAAGAGGCCTCGGGATCGATAGCAGGATCAAACTTCATCCTTCTGCGGGGCTGGGCTGCCCGGCTGCAGAGGGTTCTCATAAACTGGATGATGGATTTCCACTCCTCCTGCGGAATGGAAGAAGTATGGATGCCGTTCATTGCGAACAGGGAGAGCATGACATCCACCGGACAGATCCCCAAACTTGAATATGACATGTACCATATCGAGAAGGATGACCTTTTTCTTGTGCCCACAGGGGAGGTTCCACTTACCAATATTTATCGTGATTCCATACTGCAGGAGAAGGATCTTCCCATCAGAATTTTCGGTTACTCACCCTGTTTCAGGCGGGAAGCAGGCAGCTACGGCAAGGATACAAGAGGGCTTAACAGGGTTCATCAATTCGAAAAAGTAGAAATGGTCCGGATGGTCAGGCCGGAAGACTCCGAAGCAGCTCTTGCCGAAATGACCGGTCACGTGGGAAGGATGCTTGAATTGCTGAACCTTCCGTACAGGGTTTCTCTTCTGGCGACAGGTGACCTGAGTTTCGCCGCCGCGAAATGCTACGACCTGGAAGTATGGTCGGCAGGACAGGAAAAATGGCTTGAAGTTTCCTCAATCTCAAATTTCCGCGATTTTCAGTCAAGAAGAAGCTCTATCAGATACCGGCCTGCGGGCGGGGGAAAGCCCCTGCATGTCCATACTCTCAACGGCTCCGGATTAGCCCTTCCAAGAATCATGGCTGCCCTTATCGAAAACGGTCAGACAGAATCAGGAAAAGTTGTTCTTCCGAAAGTACTGGCAGAAAGATTCGGGACAGATACCCTGGGCTAGCGTGCTGTTCCGGCGGGACGGGCATTAAGCCCGCCCCATGCACCAACGGTATGCCGTGCTCAGCGTGCAGTAACCTGAATCGGCGTTGCAGAATGAAACTCCACCATAAAAGCCATGGCCATAAGACGGCCTACAAGAGCTTCTAAAGAGAGGGGATCTCTTCTGAGAGCGCATTCGTACATCGCATAACCGGTAACGTAGTCCCCATCCACCATTGCCTCTCTGGCGATGCTGACAAAACTGTCGACATCGGCAGGGCAGGAAGATACGGTTACGCCGGCAAGCATTACCGACGGCAGAAGCGCTACCAGTATTAATGGTATCAACCTCATCTTTGAGCACCTCCTCAATCTGCAGGAGTTCCCCCCCGCAGACGTCTGGTAACCCGGCTGTCCTTTCCGGTTTCCCGGCCTCTGGACCCGTGGCTTTGCGTCCCGGAATCTCTTCCGGTTTGCATTGAGTCAAACGGTAACCCGGCTGTCCTTCCGCTTTCCCCAAAAGCGATCCGGACCCGTGGTTTTGCGTCCCGGAATCTCTTCCGGTTTGCGTGGCGGTGCTCTACCGCCTGTTTATATACTTATGACTAATTTCAATAATGTAAAGGGAAGCAGATATTTGACTTCCACTATTCAACGTTTTCGAACGCCACAGGCTGACCTCCTGCAGATATCCTGGTAGTATATGCTGATCATGATGAATATTTTACAGTGATGATTGGACTCCTTTGAATATAAGTGTAGTAATACCGGTTCATAACGCGCAGAACACTATATTGAATGTTCTCAATGCTATTCTTCCGGAGTTGCTGGATGAGGATCAGATCATTGTAGCCGATGACCGTTCAGATGATGATTCGGCTTTGATCGCTAACGAAACTGAGCGGGTGGAATATGTTCCCAGTAATCATTCAACGGGGGCAGCTGGCACAAGGAATGCCGGAGCATCCCTCGCTTCGAATGAGTGGATTCTGTTCATAGACAGTGATGCCGTTCCGCAGAAGGGGTGGAGGAAACTGCTGGAAGATAAGATGTCTCTGGGTTATCAGGGAATTCAGGCAATATACGGTAGTGATGCTCCCGGCAACGGTGCATTTACTTACTACAAGAATTACTATTACCATTATACTTTTACGAGGCGCATCAGATCCGAGAGTGTGGAGGGGTGCGCGACTTACTTCTTCGCGGTTCAAAGGGCTCTGTTCAATGACCTTGGTGGGTTTGACGAAGGAATATCCGGGGCTTCTGTCGAGGATGCTGAATTCGCTGCCAGGCTCATCGGATCCGGGAGTAGAATCCTGCTTGTTCCTGAAATTCAGGTATACCATCTCAAACAATACTCCTTCGCTGAATTCCTGAGATACGAGTGGATGATTATGAGAGCGAAGGTCCTTCTCATGATACGGAACAGGAAAAACCAGCAGAAAATTCAAACGGTTTCAATGGCACAACCGAAGGAAATGCTTGTTGTTCTTCTATCAGGCATTCTGATCTGGTCAATACCAATCGGACTAGTCCTGTATATTCTTGGGAAGCCGTTCGGACTGGTTGCAGCTGGGGCTGGACTACTGTTTGTATCGGTAAGCCATGGATTTTTTTGGGCTTCCATGCTCAGGGATGGCGGTGTACGCGGATTCAGGGCAGCGGCAGTTACTTTTCCCGATCTGATGCTGTTACTGCCCGCAATCCTGTCTTCTTTTTGTCAGGCCCTGCTGAAGCGAAAATGAGGTTGATTTGAAGAGGTTAATCCCCCTGATTTCGGGCATTTTTCTACTCATACTGTTTATCGCTTATACTCTTTCTGGAATGAGATCCAGTGGTCCGCTGGACAAAGCAGTTCAGCTTCTGTTGCTGGTTCCTTCGATTGCTCTATTCTCTATGTTCCTTTCAGACCTTACGGGAAGTGACCTTGCCGGAAAATTGCGTACTTTTATCCTGCGGCCCTCTTCAACCGTTTTCTGTGCTGGGGCAATGCTGCTGCTTCTGGTTTTTTCCATCTGGATGGCTCTCGATCCCCTGGAGGGAATCCCTAAAGGGGGAGATGAGGTTGCCTATTTTTTCCAGTCCAGAGTATTCGCTTCGGGCAGGCTGAGCGCTCCCGCTCCGGAATTATCTGATCCCAGAAATTATTTCCCTTTCAGGCATTTCATTTTCAGAGATGGTATGTGGCTCATCATGTATACTCCAACCCATGCGTTTATGATGGCTCCTTTTACTTTTCTGCACATTTCGTGGATGCTTGGCCCGGTTGAGGGAATACTGATTCTTCTTGGCTTTTTCCTGCTCGTTCGAACCTGGTCGGGTGAGCTCTGCGCAAGGGTATGCGTGATCCTTCTTCTTCTGTCTCCATTCTTCCTTCTCATGATACCCACCCATATGGCGCATAATTCCAATCTTCTTTTCGTAACCTGGAGCCTGCTGTTTCTTTCAAAGGGCTGGAAGGAAGAAAAACTCCTTCTATCCGTACTGGCAGGTTTATTCCTTGGAATCGCATTCACAACCAAACCCTATCCTGTTTTTGCATGGGGGCTCTCCATATCGGTATTTCTGCTTTTTCGCGGAAAAAAGGGATTTAGGCATCTTCTCTGTATGGCTGCAGGAGCGCTTCCGCCAGCTGCATACCTTCTCGCAATGAACATGCATTACACAGGAAACCCTCTGCACACAACCTACGAACTGGCCCGGGGCGGCAGTCTGGTTGGTTTCGGGAAGGGAAGCGCTTATTACCCGGTCTACGGTAATTTCGACCATACAATCTGGAAAGGGATAAAGAATGTTATGCACCAGTTCATTGTTGGCAGCGTGGCCCTTTTCGGATGGCCGGGTATTTCCAGCATTCCCATTCTAATCGCATTATGGAAGGGGACTGGAAAAGCCGCTGTCAGGTGGCTTTTTGTTCCCCCTGCCGTACTTGCTCTTCTTCTTGTGGCACACTACGCTCCTGCAATAGCTTACGGCCCCCGGCACTATTTTACCATGATCCCGTTATTCATCTTTCTTTCCGCTCTGGGGATCTCTATCTTCATTAAATACATGGGTAGAAAGTTCAGCCGAAGGGGAAGTAACTTCGCGGTCCTTCTAATTAGCGGGTTGTTCTGCTTAACTCTTATCCTGTACCTTCCAGAAGAAATAACCCTGAGATCGGGTCCCTGGCAGGCAATAGACAGGGAATGCTCCCGTCTGACAGACGAGGTTGCGGAATTTCCCGCAGTGGTTTTCATGCAGGCTGATGAACACGGGTATCCTAACATATGCAGCGGACTTCTTCTGAATTCTCCGTTCCTCACGGGAGATATCATATACTGTGCTCATCAGACCCGGGAGAGTGACCGCGAATTCATGGAGTTCTTTCCTGACAGGTACTATTACCTCTTCTGGTTCGATGGAAGTGAGTCTCATATGGAGGAGTGGTCTGAAATCCGTGCGGAAACACTTGAACCCTCTGACAGCATGAGGGAATAGCGGCCGCTTCTTTCAGTTATACGCTGATCAGTGTATATTCAGCGGGTTATTCATAAGTCTTATACCTGTGACTTCGCTGGAAATTTCAAGAGAGAATTAAATGAGAATAGTTCTTTTCGTTCCAAACTGGACATTCACTGACATAAGGGCTCATGACACCCAGGGTATTGCCGGTGTATGGGCGCCTACCGGCTTGATGTATGTCGCTTCCGTGCTGAGGGAGGCGGGACATCAGGTTTTCATTGAGGACGGCGCATTCTGGTCGGAGCAAGAGCTTACGGACAGGATTCTCGGCCATGAACCGGATATTGCAGGTGCTTTTGTAATAGCGATGTTCTGGGAACGGACAAAGAAACTTCTGAAGAAGCTGAAATCATCCAGGCCGGATATCAGGCTCATGGTCGGGGGACATGCTCCATCTGCACTTGGCAGAAGGTGCCTTGAGGAATCTCCAGAACTCGATTCTGCAGTAATCAGTGAAGCTGAGTATACTGCTCGAGAGCTGGTTAACGCCTGGGAAAAGGGGCTGGATACTGCCGGTATCGACGGTTGCATTGTCCGCGATGCCAAAGGAAATATCATTGAGAATCAGCCCCGGAGACTGATAGAAAACCTGGACGATCTTCCTTTCCCGTCTGTTGATCTCGTAAACCTTGACAGATATCAGCCTTCCGCAGGTCAGGTACTTCGGCTTCCTGTGATGCAGGTGATCAGTTCGCGCGGCTGCACCCACATGTGTCTCTATTGCTACAGACTCATGGGTGACCGCTGCCTCAGGATGCGATCACCCAAAAACGTTGTTGATGAAATTGAGCTTTATGTAAAGGAATACGGAGCAAAGGAGATCAAGTTCTGGGACGAACTGTTCACCTATGATAAAGCCCGCGTTATGGAGATCTGCCGCCTTATCAATGAAAGGAATCTTGACATTACGTGGTGGTGCTCCGCAAGGGGAGACACTGTAGATGAGGAATTACTCAGAACCATGAAGAAGGCTGGGTGCTGGTGCATAAATTTCGGTGTTGAATCCGCTGTTCAGAAGAACCTCGATACCCTCAGAAAAGGGATAAAAATAGAGACCTCCGTGAAAGCTATCAAGCTTGCGCATAAAGTTGGTTTAAAAACTTTTGGTACTTACATTTTCGGAATTCCCGGCGAAACTTACGAGGAGGGTCTACAGACAATTCGACTGGCCAGAAAACTGAGATCGTACTACACTGAATTCTTTCCAATTACACCCTTTCCCGGGGCAGAACTGTACGAGAATTCATCCAAATACGGAGTTATACTCAGGGACATGTCGGATTCTGGTATGCTGAAGGAGGAAATTCCCTTTAAACCTTTCTCACTGAGTGCAGAGCAGGTGGCTGAACTGAGGACCCGGGCATACAGAACAGTATATCTCGATCCTGGATACATCCTTATGAGATTGTGGTCTCTGAGAAGCTGGTACGAGGTAAAAACCATTTTCAGGGGGGCTGTCTCCCTCCTGAGTATGATCTTCAGGAAAAAGTATATTGCTGATACTTAATCAGAAATCAATTTCTCAGTATTTTTTTCCGGAGATATACTGAACTGTTCCCTTTAGAATCCCTGTACCGAGAGCAATCATATCAACGAGAATCATCCCCGAGAATCTTAACATGGTTACGAACCCGAACAGCTTTCGTGAAGCGTTCAGGAATGGACTGTTGAGCAGAATAGTCAGAATAAGGATAACTGACACCGCAGGAATCGACACATTCCACCAATCCAGGCCGCACAGTGAGGCAATGATTCCTGACAGAAGGGTCAGAGCTGCCGCCCATACAAGAAAGATGCTCAATATGACCAGCGGGTTGTGGTGAGTGCCGTTGCTTTTCACTGAGGCGTATCGTCCAATCAGTCTTGATCTGAATTTTCTCAAACCATTCTTTATCTGAGCGCTGGACATTCTGATGCGCCTTCTGAAAAACTGCTTGAGCGAGTATTCAGCCAGATGTTCAACCTGCAGTGATCTGTCCAGAAGTATGCGTCCGCCCTCCTCGACCAGATGGTAACCGAACTCTTCGTCTTCAACGGTAGGCTCTGGAATGGAAGTATCAAATCCGCCAAGATTAAGAAACGTTTCCCTTTTTACTCCGACACAGTAAGTGGAGAAAACTGCTGATTCCCGAGGGTTACATCTGAAAGCGTAATAATAGTAATAAAAGTTCTGGTATCTGGAAACCGAATCTTCAGCCGGACATATCGGGTGATAGAGCGTCTGAACTGCAGATATTTCCCGATTTTCTACGAAATCGTTCAGCAAACCTGAAATCAGGCCTTCAGGGAGTACAACATCCGCGTCTACAAAAAGAATTATCTCGCCCGAACATCTTGCAGCACCCAGATTTCTTGCGACGGCAGGACCTGAGTTCTTTTCCGTAGAGATAGTGGTAATTTCCTGGTACCCATGCAGTATGTCCACGGAATTGTCATCAGAGTTGTCATCAACTGCGATGATTTCTGCAGGAAAAGGTGTCTGGGAGAGCAGCGATTCAATGCATTGCGATAGAGTATTGGATGCATTGTATACCGGAATAATTACAGATACCTGCAGGGGAGCTTTTTCTTTTGTGATTATCTCTACTGCTTTCATGTGACATTCTGTGAAATATTGAACACCTGTCTTAACCTGATGCATCAGGCTTTTATATATTACACCTCTTGAGTTTTGTCCAAGTCGAGGCCTTAAGCGGAATAGAGGATGTCTTTGAGATTAACCGGTGTGCTGCCTGGTCTGTTGAGTTTAAAGCAGCCCTCTTTTGTAATTCTATTCGTTACTGCTCGATGTAATGCGAAGTGCTCTTTCTGCTTCTATGGTGATAATATCGCACAGCCACAGCATGACAAAGAACTTACTATCGATGAATTTATATCTATTTCGAAATCCGCCGGATCTGTTCCATATCTACTCATCTCAGGCGGTGAACCCGTGCTTAGAGACGACCTGTCTGAAATTATCGCATGTTTCGTTGAAAATGCAGGATCAAAATTTGTAACGGTACCTTCCAACGGTCTCTCTCCGGACAGAACTGCTGATCTTTTCAACTATCTGACCGATCATTATCCTGAAACCCATTTCAGAGCATCTCTGAGCCTGGACTTCGCTGATTGCCGTCATGATATCCTTCGAGGGGTGGAAGGGTGTGTTGATTCGGTGGTTGAAACAGCCGACAGAATCGCGCATCTACGGAAAAACAGGAAAAATCTGTCAATGGATCTGGTCACGGTATTCATCGATCAGACCGCCCGGGATCTTGCCCTCCTCAGAGAATTCGCTCAGACAGAGATTCATCCGAACAACCATGAACTTCACCTTCTCCGGCCCGACGCGCCCGGAGAGGTTCCCGGCCAGGTCGATATTGACCTTTTCCTGAAGGAACTTGAAATATTCGGTAAGAATGCCAGAGCATCTGAGACCAGAGCCCTGAGCCCTCTTTTTCGGGGTATTAACAATACTTTCCTTCATTCCATGAGCAGACTCTGCAGGGGGGAATGGATAGGTCCATGTATGGCGGGAAGAAAATTCACTGTCATCAATGAATTCGGTAAGGTCAGGTTATGTGAATTAAGAAACGAATTTCTGGGAGATCTGAGGGAGAATGGATATGATCTGCTGGAGATACTTCATTCGAGGAAGTCGGTTGAGACAGTGAGGAAGATGAACAAGGATAGATGCACCTGCACATGGGAATGCGCTATGTCAGCGAATATTATATACAACGCGATGTTCTATCCTGAGATTCTTTTCAGAAGTGCTCGGGAAGTATTTACTCGAAGAGATTCTCAATGAAGGTTGTCCTCATAAAACCACCTGTGGTTAATTTCCGGAACAGCCCCTTTGGCTCCGTACCCGGAGTTCCCACGAACATGGCCTACCTGGCTGCGGTTCTTCGTGAATCGGGACACCATATTGCTGTGGTTGATGCGTACGGACTGGCTCCACACAGGTTTACGGAGTACAGGGATAAATTCGAGATTCGAGGTCTGCTCCCGCATGAGATCGTTGAATATGTTCCCGAAGGTGTTGAAGTTCTGGGGGTATCCGTTCACTGTACTCTTGAACACAGCATTTGTATCAGCATTATTGAGGAATGTGTTAAGGCATTTCCGGGCGTTACTATTGTTGTGGGTGGATACCACACAACGTTCACTGTGGATCCTTTTCTGGACGCAGGTGCTGATTATGTGCTTCAGGGTGAGGGTGAACACAGGTTTCCAAATCTCCTCAGATTAATTGAATCCGGTGTTGAATTTGAATACGACGGCATTCATGGGCACGGATACAACCGGGAAAGAGTGCCAGAAGTATGCCCTATTGAGAACTTTCCGTTCGGCTTCTTTGACGTCCTTCCTCTTGAAACGTACTGGAAACTCAGGTATGCTCACGGCCCCGTTCAGTCTGACAGGTATCTCAGTATTTTCACGAGCCGAGGCTGCCCCTACAACTGTGCCTTCTGCCAGACCCCCCAGATGTGGGGTTTGAAATGGATGGCCAAAAGTCCGGGCAGGATCGTTGATGAGATGGATTACTATCATTCGAGATACGGTGTGAGCGACTTTCACATACAGGATGAGAATTTCTCTCTGTCCAGTGATAGAACTCGTAAATTCGCCTTTGAGCTTCTCAGAAGGAAAAGGCGTTACAAATACTGTTTCCCCTCCGGAGTGAAGGCAGAAACTCTAAGCAGGGAGGAGCTCGAACTGCTTCGATCGACCGGCTGCTACTATTTGTGTATTTCGCCAGAATCAGCTTCGGCAAAAGTGCTTGAAGCAATGAACAAGCCGGTTGACCTTGACCATATGGCGAATGTTGTAAAGTGGTGCAATGAGCTGGGCATAAGGATAAACAGTAATTTCGTTCTTGGATTCCCCGGAGAAGAGAAAATTGACAGAAAAATGACCTACAGGTTCGTCCGTAAACTTACAAGACTGGGACTTGATGAGATAATTGCCTTCATGCTCACCCCTCTTCCTAAAACGCAGATGGCTTATCTCATGCCTGAGGGACTGGAATTCGAGGAGATCAATTTCTCTCCGACCTGGCGAGAGAATTACAAATTGATTACCCGTGCAAGATTATGGATATATCTCCAGTTTTTCGCTATTAAGCTGTTATATCACCCCGGAAAGATACTGGAAAACATACTGTGCGTTATCCGACGGAAATTCCAGCTGAAGGGTGATATGACCGTATACAGATTACTTGTTGATCTGTGGGATCGCCACATCCGTCCACTGCTGCATGAGGACAATCCTGTGATAACCGATCCTCCGAAGTTCTACCCTCCCGTAGAAAGGAACTAATAGAGGAAATGAAAACAGTAAGCACAGGGCGCAGTAAAATCCTATACATCATCGTTATAGCGCTGGTGGTTGTTGGCGGCATTCTCGGATACAAATTTCGAGGGAAGATAAGGCTCTCTATGCTGAATTTTCTACACTCTTTTGATGACAGCATTACCGAGAGTTCAATTGAAGAACCTCTTCTACCACCAGGCCGCTGGTGTCAGATGAGGGGCGTTCAGTCCGATAGCAGCCAGGAATCCAATGATGAGCTGGAACTGATTCGTTCTCTCGGATATCTGTCAGGATACGAAAACGCTCCTTCAGAACAGAGCGTTACGGTATACGACTCATCCAGTGCTTACAACGGTTATACGATCCTGCTCTCAGGGCACGCCCCTGGAATCACAATGATCGATATGACGGGACGCGAAGTACACAACTGGTACACTGATGATTCAATAGTAGATGGTTTGTGGCCCGAAGTACCTGAAATGGAGAACGGGATTAATCTATGGCGCAGGATGTACCTTTCCCGCAACGGAGACCTGTTTGTTATCATCGAGGGTGCTGGAGTAATCAAGGTTGACAAGGATTCTAACCTCTTATGGGCCAGCGCTTTTAACGACGCGCATCATGATATTGACGTTGACGACGAGGGAAACATCTACGTGATCGGACGGGATGTTCATATCAACGAGCAGTACAATCCGGAGGAACACATCGCAGAGGACTACATCTACATACTGGATCCCATGGGGAATTCGAGACAGCGAATCTCAATACTGGATGCTCTCCGGAACTCTCCTTACGCCCCTCTGCTCAGAAGAATGGAACCAGCAGGGGATATCCTGCACTGCAATACTGTCGAGTACATAAGTGAGGATCGGCTCCCTGCGGATTACTCGGGTCCTCTGAGAGGGGGAACCATCCTGATTTCCCTGAGGTCTATCAATCTTGTCTGTGCTGTTGATCCCGTCGAAGAATCGGTTTACTGGGCGGAATCCGATCTCTGGTTTATGCAGCATCAGCCCACATTACTTGAAGATGGTAACATGATGGTCTTTGATAATCAGGGTCATTCGGGAAGTTCAGCCATTATCGAGTTCGATCCGATAACAAGAGAGATACTGTGGTCCTACATGGGAACAGAAGAGAATCCTTTCTATTCCGAAATTTCCGGCTCCTGTCAGCCTCTTCCAAACGGAAATGTCCTTATAACCGAATCGGTCTATGGCAGAGCTCTTGAAGTAACGCCCGATAAAGATATCGTCTGGGAGTACTACAATCCCCACAGGGCAGGCGAAAGTAATGAGTTGATTGCGATTCTGTTCGATGCGGTTAGAATTGAAGAAGAGTACACTGCGGGTTGGCTTCCCAATGAGATGCCGCCCCCGGAAGTGGAGCAGCCCTGATGGTCATCAGTCGTCCTGGCACTGAATCGGAAATGAAGGTTCTGCTGGTGAACCCTCCTGCTATTATGGGCAGGGATTTCATCAGGGAAGGGCGATGCATGCAGAGTTCCGATTCCTGGGCAACTCCCTGGCCGCCTCTAACCCTGGCGATAATGGCTTCTCTGGCTGAGCCGTATATGGAAGTCCATATGCTTGATTTTATAATCGAGAAGACGGGTCGAAAGGCTGCAGGGAAAATCATAGAAGAGCTTAAACCTGACCTTCTGGTGATAAATACTGGTTTCCCGTCAATTGATGGTGATATGGAATTCGCGTCCGAAATAAAGCGCAGTCTGCCCGGTTGTTTCATACTGAGCTTCGGTGTCTTTTTTACGCTGCTTAAAGAAAGTGGCCTGGAATACTGCCGTCCAGTTGATGCAGCGATCTATGGAGAGCCTGAAATTACTTTCGGGAAATTCGTCGAGGAATTCAGTCATACGGGTGAGGCTCCCCGAACTGACGGCCTTCTGATCAGGGATGGAGAAAGAGTGGTATCCACGCCTTCAAGGCCCCTGCTGCAGGATCTTGATGAATTCCCTTTCCCGGATCGTGCTCTGCTGAAAAATGAACTGTATATCCTGCCAAACAATGGAAAAAGATTTACCCTCATCAATTCTGCGAGGGGTTGTCCTTATCAGTGTACCTTCTGCATTGCACCGGTTTATTATGGAAAAAAAGTAAGAAGGCATTCCATTGAGTACATTCTCAGGGAAATTGAAACTTGTGTGAAGGATTACGGTATAGAAAGCTTCCTCTTCTGGGAGGAATCCTTCACCTCGGACAAGTCATACTGCATAGAACTGTGCGAAGAGATAACCAGGATGAACCTGAATATTGAATGGGCTGCCACAACAAGGGCTGCTTCCCTTGATGCAGAAATCCTTTCCAGCATGAAACAGGCTGGCTGCATGCTGCTTGGCCTGGGTATAGAAACGAGTAATCAGGAAATACTGAGTAGAGCAGGCAAAAGCGAAACTATTGAGGAAATTAACAGAGCGGTCTCTCTCTGCAAAAACGCGGAGATACCTTCAATGGGACATTTCATATTCGGGCTGCCCGGAGAAACACCGAAAACAGCACAGCAGACAATAGAGTACGCTTTGCAGCTTGGTCTGGATTATGTACAGGCTTACTGTGCTGTTCCTTATCCCGGAACCGAGCTGGGTGAGCTTGCAGAGAATAGCGGCTGGATAAAAGCAACGGGGTGGTCTCAGTACGACTTTGGGGGCAGAAGCATACTTAGCATCGGTTCCATAGAACCCGAAGAAGTTAACAGGGCCAGACATAAACTGCTCAGGTCTTTTTACATGAGACCTTTGTATATTTTTACCAGAATTAAGGAAATTCGCTCTTTAAAGCGGCTGCTTAAAATTTCCGGCTTCGTCAAGTGGATAAGAGGATCCCGATAATCATGAATGAATATGCAAAGGATCTTACCGTCGTTATGCCCTGCCTGAACGAAGAGAAGACCATAGGCAACTGCATTGATCTGGCCCTTGATACTATGCGCCGCGAGGGCGTAGAGGGTGAAGTTCTTGTAGTTGATAATGGTTCAGCGGACGATTCTGTTTCCGTTGCAGAGCAACACGGAGCGAGAGTCGTGCATGAGGATGCAAAAGGGTATGGATATGCGCTTAACAGAGGCTTCAAGGAAGCGCTCGGAAAGTACATTGTCTTCGCGGACGCAGATGAATCTTACGACTTTTCATATGTAGGCGAATTCTACAGACGCCTCAGAAGCGGTAAAGACCTTGTAATAGGAAATCGCCTTGCCGGAAAGATGGAGAAGGGGGCCATGCCCTGGCTGCACAGGTATCTGGGAACTCCAGTTCTCACTTTACTTGTTCGGGTTCTTTTCAAATTGAAGATCCGGGATATCAATTGCGGTATGAGGGGAATAACAAAGGAAGGGTACAACAGGCTGGAGTTACTCTGCGGCGGCATGGAATTTGCCTCTGAGATGATGGTAAAGGCAAAATTGCAGGGACTGGTTATCGACGAGTTCCCCATTAACTTCAAGAGAGACAAACGAGAAAGGCCGCCACATTTGAATACCTTCAGAGACGGCTGGCGGCACATGAGGTTCATACTCCTGTTTGCTCCAAAGGCACTCTTTCTGTTACTCGGACTTTCCTTGCTTTCAGCAGGTTTTTTACTGATGCTGCTTATTCTTCTCAGTATGCTGGGTGAACTTGGCATATTCACCATGCTGGTTTCACAGAGCCTGATTCTTCTGGGCGCGCAATTTGTGCTATATGGAGTAAGCAGCTACGGTTTTTCTCAGTTCATCAACAGTAACCGGAGCCCGGACAAGTTCAATAGGTTTTTCAGAAACTTCACCATCGACAAGGGTGTTCTGCTGGGATGTGTTCTTGTCATAGTTGGAGGAATCGTCTCGGTTATCGCGGCAATTGATCTTTATAAATATATGGTGAACGCGCAGGAGATACTGTTTCAGGTAGAAACGACAAAATGGGGTTTCATGGGAATTACGCTCATGATACTGGGCATACAGACGGTAATATCATCGTTTTACCTGTGTCTGTTCAATATCAAAAAAATCTATCACAATTAACCGGAACTTAATTATCAGATCATACAGCGTTGTTCCTTAAAAAACGGGTTTCTCTTTTCTCAAAAACCACTGTCTGATCGAACCCTGATTCTGCAAGAAGACTTCTTCCTTTGTCCAGCCCGAAGAAGATATGGGGCTCCCTGTGAGTATCAGAACCGATCGTTACAAGGGTTCCGCCAAGCTCGCCGAATCGCTCCAGAATTCCGGGGATCGGGTAAGTTACTTTCTCTTTTCTGCGGAGGCCGGAAGTATTAAGCTCAAGGGCTATGCCCCGGTCGATGATCACTTTCAGGATATTATCAATAGTTTCCGGCCACAGCTGCATTTCATTGAAATCATACTTCAGTCCGGCAAGTGCCAGTCCCCTTCTGAAAAGCCCCATATGAGCGAGAATGTCGATATCGGAAACCTCAACCATTCTGAGTGTTTCTGAGTAGTATTCCTCTACTATTTCCAATGGATCCCCATCGGCAAATACTTCCTTCCCCAGAACCATTCCGATACCCTCAACCGAATGTAGAGCTCCGGTTATGAAATCGTAATCCGAATAATCGACAAGAGCCTTCGCCTGTTTTTCATATACGTGAGGTTCCCCGACCTCAAGACCCTTCAGCACAGATATCCTT
>CAZUYF010000006.1:0-24212 GCA_964624675.1 uncultured bacterium | reverse complement strand
TCTTCGTTGAACGCCGGGATCACGATAGAAACATCCGGGTTCCTGCCGTTGTTTTCAGAAACCAAGTTCATCACTGCTCCTTCGATTGTTCCCGGCATTCGGGACTGTTACAGGAATATTCAAGAAGTTCATCCGCTTCCAAACCATCCTTCATGTGGAAGTAGGTGAATCTTGTCAGCCAGTCACCAAGAGAAACATATATACTTTTATCCGTCCTGATAACAGTGTCCAGGTGTGTATGACCTGTAATGATGATATCAATACCTTCATCGAATTTTTCATTTATCCATTTCTGCATGCCAGATGGGATTCTATCAAGGTCACGCCTGAGAATTCTCTTACTGGTGTCCGAAAAGTGCCTTGCCAGAAAAGTACCCAGGTCCGGATGAAGAATACTGAACAGGAACCTGCTTATTGCCGATCTCAGGACCGGTTTCATAAGCTTGTAACCTACATCACCTGATCCAAGCCCGTCGCCGTGAGAGAGAAGCACTTTCTTTCCATCGAGATCCAGCATCAGATAATCATAGGGATGAATGATGGCTCCAGTTGCTTCGACGAAATGTTTTCCGACCCAGAAATCATGATTTCCAGGAATGAAGTGAAACACCCAGCCTTTGTCTGTCAGTTTTCTTATTGAGGAGATACATCTTTCGTATCCGGACGGGACAACACTTCTGTATTCGAACCAGAAATCGAAGAGATCACCCAGTATCCAGAGCTCCCCGGGATTGAATGAATCATGGAGATAATTCAGAAAGGAAATGAATGCTTCCCTTCCGGGATGAAACTCCGGTTCCGGAAAGAGATGGATATCACTAAGGAAAAATCTGTCCATTAATCCCCGCTCTGGATTTGAACCAGAAGCCTTGAAGGCGCTCCGAAACCACAATCCTCGAAGACTTCACCGTTTGAAGTCATGATCAGGCAGGATGGTAGAATACTGGTATCGATCGTTTCCATAACTGCCGGGTCAGCCAGAAAGACCGGCAGAGATATCTCCATATTGTTCACTACCCGCTGAGCATGGTTACGAGATTCATGGTCAGGCTGCAGCGGCAGTACGAGATAGAGTGTATCAAGTGAAGCCAGAAAACGGAGATCGTCCTGCATCTCATCGTATTTGTCAAGTGGAAGCCAGTAATAGAGGATTACGTCCGTTCCCGGAAGAGCCTGTACGGTATCTCCTGTGGGTGCAATAAGAACGCCCGGCAGCTGCACAGTAAGTGGAGCGACGGACGTTGAGTCTATGCCGCTGGATTCAGCTTCATCTGTTCTCTCACCACAGCCGCAGACAGGAATAAAGGCAATCAGAACCAGAACAATCATTCTTTTCATATTAATGTCTTTCCATTCATGAATAATCGACTTCAGAATTAACTGTATTAATCATCCGGAATCAACCATCAGTAATAATCGAAAACAGGTTGACAGGCCAGGATTCGGAGTTCTGCTGATGTAATAGAACTAAAGCTTCGGAACTCTGCACATAAGAGGTGAAACGAAGATTCTGATGGTCCGTTCTACTCGCGTTTGACGGAATACTCGATGGCGAAATAATTCTGATGAGAACATCACCTGTTTGAACATCTCTCGCGGTAATAAGCCGAAAAGGATATAAATTATGCGTCCCGAAAGCTACAATGCCGGGAAGTGGGGATTCAATCCCATCAAATATCCACCAGCCACCGGGCCAGGCAGAATCGGTTAAGGAAAGCGCCGATGCATGAATCGCTATCTCTTCAAGGTTTGTAAATGTAGTCGAAGGTTTTCTGAAAAGAAAAAGCATTGATGCAAGAAGCAGAAGCGCGATTACAGGTGGTAATACCCGGCTAGCTGTCGAAATAGGTCTCCGTGAATCATGCATTTGCCAGTATGCTTGAAACCGCTGTCTGCAGTTCAAAGGGAGCCTCGTACTGCATGAAATCCCTCATGGTTGTCTGAATGTTTGTAGTCTGCCTGAAGAACTCACGGCAGTTTGGACATTCGTCCATATGATCCATAAGAGGCTTCTGATATTCTGCAGCAAGCTCTCCGGAGATGTAATCGTGCATATTTAAATGAGCATCCTCACAGGTCATATTAACTTCCCCCCATAGCTACATTCTTCCAATCGGCAAGTAGATTTCGCAGTATTAACCTGCCTCTGTGTATTCTCGATCTCACTGTACCAATCGGGATATCAAGGATCGTCGCGATATCCGCATAGGAAAACCCCTGTACATCGCAGAGTATCACGGTATCCTTGAACTCATCGGGAAGATCTTCGATAGCCCTGGCTATATCTTCTTTCAGAAGATTATCCAGACATTTGACACTCGGGTCGGGACCGTGCTTTCTCAACTCCGAAATATCTTCCCTGGTCATCTGTTCTATCCATTCCCCGGCCATGCTGGCCGGTTTCCTGCTCATCCTTCTCATTTTGTTCAGAAACGTATTTCGCATTATCGTAAACAACCATGCGCCGGCATTTGTTCCTATGGAGTATTGCTTTTCTGATTTGAGCGCATTCAGATAAGTATCCTGAACAAGGTCTGATGCATCTTCGCCGTTCTTGCAAAGGTGCATCGCATATCCGTAGAGTCTGTCGAGGTGACAGAGTACTTCCTTCTCAAAAATCTTTCTCCGTTTGCTTTTCATGTTGCTCCAAATATATGATTTCCGTTGCTTGTAAACTAGTAAACGAAGCATACACATGCCAATAGGTTACCACTGGCCACAACCTGTGGTAGTGACCCCTTGCCAGCGGCACAAAATATTGATAGTCTACCTCTATCGACAGGATTTATTTTTTGTGCATTTGATCATGATTTACGCGGCAGTTAATTCCCTTTTTTAGCTGAAAATTGGGATGTTTAGGAAATGCAGATTAATCATCAGTTTTTGAATATCTGCATTGTGTTACCCCTACTGAAGGGGCGGGAGGGTGTAGTTGGCGGAGTTCCATCTGCAAAGTGATTTATTCTCACAAACGGACAGCAAGGAACAAATTGTTGAAGGTGCCCGACCTTCATCAGATTTCACAGGTTTGATCGAACCTGAGTTCACCGATAATGCGCACACCGTTCTGAGGAAACGTTACCTGAAGAGATCAGCCTCCGGGGAAATCCTTGAGAAACCCGTGGATATGCTTCTTCGCGTTGCTGAAGCAGTAGCATCGGCAGAGGAAAAGTTCGGGAACGATGTCCAGCAGATGACGATAGCATTCTTTAATATGATTGCGAAAAAGGAATTCTTTCCCAATTCACCAACACTGATGAACGCCGGGAGGGAACTCGGTCAGCTGTCAGCATGCTTCGTTCTGCCTATCGAAGACAGTATGGAAAGCATATTCTCCGCCGTTAAGAATACTGCTCTGATTCATAAGAGTGGCGGGGGAACAGGATTCTCATTCTCGAAGATACGCCCTGCCAACGATACGGTAATGTCAACAAAGGGTGTTTCAAGCGGTCCCATCTCCTTCATGAATGTCTTTGACCAGGCCACCGAAACTGTCAAACAGGGGGGAGTACGCCGGGGAGCGAATATGGCGGTTCTCAGGGTGGATCATCCCGACATCGATGAATTCATAAATGTGAAACGGAATATGGATAAACTGAATAACTTCAACCTCTCAGTTGCCGCCACCGATGAATTCATGGATGCTGTCGAAAGAGGATCAAAGTACAATATTGTCAACCCCAGAAACGGTACGATAGTCGGTTCTAAAGATGCTAATGAAGTTTTCGATACTATCGTTGATTCCGCATGGAATTCCGGTGAACCGGGTTTGATCTTCATTGACCGCATGAACGACGCGAATCCCACCCCGCTTATTGCTGAAATCGAAGCCACAAATCCATGTGGAGAGCAGCCGCTGCTTCCGTATGAAGCGTGCAATTTAGGTTCTGTGAATGTCTCTGTCATGACAGACAGGAGCGAAAGCGGCAAATTCAGAATGAACTGGAACAGGCTCGAAGTAACTGTGGGTACTGCTGTAAGATTTCTGGACGATGTCATCGAGATCAACCGCTACCCTCTTCCGGAGATTGCTGAGATGGTGGCAGGTAATCGAAAAATAGGCCTTGGTATCATGGGCTTTGCCGATCTTCTTTTCAAGCTGGGAATACCGTACGATTCCGAGGAAGCACTGCTGTTTGCAGAGGAACTTATGAGTTTCGTCGCGGAAAAGGGAAGAAAAGCGAGTATTGACCTTGCCAAGGAAAGGGGCCCGTTTCCGAATTTCAAGGGGAGTGTTTATGACAACAAGCATATGCCGCCGGTACGTAACGCAACCGTCACTACAATAGCTCCAACCGGCTCAATCAGTATCCTCGCAGGCTGTTCAGGTGGTATCGAACCCGTGTTTGCTCTCGTATTCACAAGATGCAATCTTCTTGACGAGAATGATGAGCTGCATGAAGTAGTTCCCGAATTCGGGAGAATCGCCAGGGAAAAGGACTTCTTCTCAGAAGAAGTATTTGCGCAGATTGCTGAGTCGGGGACCTGCCAGGGAATCCTGGAGATTCCAAGGGATATTCAGAGGCTGTTTGTCACATCTCATGACATCTCTCCTGCCTACCACGTAAGAATGCAGGCAGCTTTCCAGAAATACACAGATAATGCTGTTTCAAAAACAGTTAATCTTCCCGAGAATGCTTCGCGCAAAAGTGTAGCTGAGGTTTTCAAACTTTCGCGAAGGCTTGGATGCAAAGGTATTACAGTCTACCGTGACAAAAGCAGGGATAAACAGGTTCTTAACCTTGCGAAATCAAAGGAAGCCGAGAAGGCTGATGATATTGCATTGCCATCAGTTCCCATTGGCCCCCGGGACAGAGGAGATGTTACTTCAGGGATAACAAGAAGAATCAGAACCGGTTGCGGGAAACTGTATGTCACCATAAACATGGACGATAATGGTCCTGTTGAACTGTTTTCGCAGATGGGAAAAGCGGGGGGATGTGCCGCCAGTCAATCTGAAGCGATAAGCAGGCTCGTTTCACTTGCCCTGAGATCCGGCATCAGGCCAGAGGCGATAGTTAAGGAGCTCAAGGGAATTAGCTGCCATAGGATCGTATGGCAGGGCGGCAACAGGATTCTATCGTGTGCTGATGCTATTGGGCAGACAATTGAATGGTATATCGATGAAAAATTGCATGTATCATCAATGAATAATATGGACACCATTCAATCCGTTGAACCGGTACGGGAAATAGAAATTGCCCATATAAGTGATGCCGATCTGGCCGATGAAGAAGTTGCAGAGAACCTTGCCGGAGCATGTCCCATGTGTGGAGGACCCCTCAAATACGAATCAGGGTGCGTGGCCTGCGCTCTCAATTGCGGCTACTCGGAGTGCGGTTAATAACCCTACACCTTTTCCAAGTATTATCAGACTACAAAATTATCTTCACGTTTGACCGGCAGCGATTCTCGAAATAAACTGCAGCCCTGCACCGGGCTTGCATTTCACCTGCTCTTTTCATTAGACTTCCGGTTCAACCGGAATCATAGGTTTAATCGAATATTGAATGGAGGAACTGTGGAGAAGACGATCAAGGATATAGAAAAGGGAGAGGATCTGATCAGAGTTGAACTCTCCGAATTCAAGGGGAATCAGTACGTAGGTGTCAGGATTTATTATATGGACGACAGGGGAGACTGGAAGCCTACTCGTAAGGGACTTACACTGGTTCCCGAAGTGATGGTCCAGGTGCGTGATGCGTTAAATCAGGCACTTGAAGACCTGGGGTAGATATCCAGTCTGACGATTCAGGATACAAACAGTTCTGAAAGAGTAACAATGAAGAACATTCATTTTGAGAAGATATCCTTTGAAACAAAACTGAACAGGACGCACATAGCCGCCGTTGCATCCTTACTTACAGACGGTGCTACCGTACCATTTATCGCAAGGTATCGAAAAGAAGCTACCGGAAGTATGGATGAAGTTTCTGTCATGACTGTCCGGGACAGACTGGAACAGCTTATAAAGCTGGATGAGAGACGGAATGCCATACTGCGATCACTGGATGAGCGGGAGCTTCTGACAGCTGAGTTAAGTGAAAAGATCGGCAATGCAGGTACTTTGGCCTCTCTTGAGGATATCTACCTCCCTTTCCGCCCGAGAAGAAGAACCAGAGCCACAAAAGCACGGGAGAAAGGGCTAGAACCCCTGGCACACAGGATACTGCTTCAGAAGGGTGATGATCCTCTTCTGTATGCCATCGATTACCTTGATTCAGAGAAAGGTGTTGACACGGTAGAAGACGCGATCTCCGGCGCCCGGGATATTATTGCGGAAGACCTTGCGCATGACGCCCGGATCAGAGACCGCATGCGAAGACTCTACTGGGATACCGGCAGTTATGAATGTCGAGTGATTTCGGGAATGGAACAGGAAGGATCAAAATTCAGAGATTATTTTGAATGGACTGAACCTGTGCGCACTGCTCCTTCCCACAGGGTTCTCGCAATGCGCAGGGGAGAAGATAAAAAAACCCTCTCACTGAGAATAACCGTTTCACTCGAGAAAGCGCTGGATATTATCCTGTCGACGGCATGCTTGAATCCTGATACTCCTGAAGGGATAGTAATATCTGAAGCTTCATTGGATGGTTTTCGCAGACTTCTAGCACCATCGATGGAGACGGAGACCCGTTTGAGAAGTAAGGAAGCTGCCGATGATGAGGCAATAAAGGTATTCAACTCCAATCTGAGAGAACTTCTGCTGGCTCCGCCGCTGGGTCCGAAAGGTGTTCTGGCTATTGATCCGGGTTTCAGGACAGGCTGCAAGCTTGTATGTCTTAATTCACAGGGGGCGGTTCAGTATAACACGACGATCTTCCCTTTTATGTCTGAAGCTAAGAAGTCAGAGGCTGTGAAAACCGTTATCGGACTGATAGAAAAATTCGGACAGGAATTCGTTGCTGTGGGAAACGGTACTGCGGGAAGGGAAACCGAAACATTCCTGGGAGAGGCAGGTCTGCAGGAGAATGTTAAGATCATCCCGGTAAACGAGAGCGGGGCATCTATCTATTCAGCCTCCTCCGCTGCGCGGGAAGAATTCCCCGACTTTGATCTTACAGTCAGGGGAGCTATCTCAATTGGAAGAAGGCTTCAGGATCCCCTGGCGGAACTTGTCAAGATAGACCCGAAGTCTATCGGAGTTGGTCAGTACCAGCACGACGTGGATAGCAGAAAACTCCAGAAGGCTCTTGATGACACAGTTGAGAGTTGTGTGAACAGTGTTGGAGTCGATCTGAACACAGCAAGTCCCCAGCTTCTGTCATACGTATCCGGTATTACTGAACGGGTTTCAAGGAACATCGTTAAATGGAGTGAGAAGAACGGGGCATTTCTCAACCGTCGGCAATTGCTCAAAGTTTCAGGTCTCGGTCCCGTTGCATTCGAGCAGTGTGCTGGTTTTCTCAGAATCAGAAACGGTCAGAATCCGCTGGATTCAAGCGGTGTTCATCCCGAAAGCTATTCCGTGGTGGAACGGATGGCCGGATCGAAAAGTCTGAGTGTTGCAGAATTGATGCGGTCACAGAATGTGCGGAAATCGATAGATCTGAAAGATTTCCTGGACTGTAAAACAGGCCTTCCAACCCTGCGTGATATCATGAAAGAGCTGGAGAAACCAGGCAGAGATCCCAGGAAATCCTTCCAGGTGTTCAGTTTTGGTAATGTACATGATATTAAGGATCTTGAGGGGGGTATGATACTTCCAGGCATAGTTACAAATGTTACAAATTTTGGTGCTTTCGTAGATGTTGGAGTACATCAGGACGGGCTTGTTCACATCAGTCAGATGGCGGACAGATTCGTCAAGAATCCAGCAGATATAGTCTCTGCAGGCGAGAAACTCATGGTCAGGGTTCTGGAAGTGGATATTAAGAGAAACCGTATATCCTTCTCTATGACCGGAATTGAAAACAGCCCGGCCTTGAGCTAGAATCGGTGGGGGAGCAATTCTGCAAGGGTGTATTGTTTGATCGAGTGGGGTGTTGCCAGCATCACTGGGAAATCATCATCGCAGAACTCGGCAAGCACTTGCCTGCAAGCCCCACAGGGAGAAGGATCACCGTCAGGCGAGTATATCAGAATCCTTCTGAATTTCTGATAACCGTGTGAGACTGCTGAGAAAACTGCTGCTCTTTCGGCACAGATAGTCAGTCCGTAGGAGGAATTCTCGACGTTGACTCCCCAATGCAGCCCTCCTTTGTCATCCTCAATAACAGCGGTTACATGAAAGCCTGAATATGGACAGTAACAGCTCGAAACCGCTTCCTTCGCTTTCGCCAGAAGTTCTTTGGAGCCATCGTCCATTTTCAGAAGGTTCTTTCGATAAATGGCAGTGACCTGAGTTTATCGTTGGCGTTACGCAGCCGAAGAGAAATAACCTCCGAGAAAGCGCGAAGTACTTTCAGGCCGATCCTGGGATTTTCATTCAGTATGCCGGCCACCTTGGAATGCTGGATCCTTGCTAATTCCACCCTTGTGTGTGCGTATACGGAGGCGCTTCTGCTCCTGCGGTCAAGAAGGACCATCTCACCGAAGAAATCCCCTGTTTCCAGGATTCCAAGTATCTGCTCGATCCCCTCGTAGGTTCTTTTTGTGACACGGACTTTGCCTGAAAGGATCAGATAGAGGTATTCACCCTGGTCATCCTCCCTGATCACCACACTGTTGGGAACATGGTCTGCATACTGGGTGTTGCTGACAAATAAGTCGAGTTCTTCAGGTTCCAGGTCTCGGAAGAGGTAAGCGGAACTGAATACGTCGAGATGCTCCTGTGTAAATTCACTGTTCATATTCTCTTCCCTTTCTAAATGGAGTACAGAATATTATTCATTCATATCAGGATAGTTTGTCCAGATCCACAAAAACAGTTTTCTCTCTGGTATATACAACCTGCCCCGGTTTTCCCTTCCTTCTGCGGTTAACATACTGAACCCTGGTATAGTCAACAGGTATCACACCGGAGGATGCTCCGCACCTTCTTGCAGCCTCAACAGCCGTTTCAAGTATTATCTCTCCAGGCGGGTTGTCCGCCCTTCCATCGAGTTTAAGAACCACATGAGCGCCCGGATAGCCCCTCGCATGGAACCATAGATCACCTCGTTTTCCAGTTTTGAAGGTGACTTCTTCATTCTCCCGGGCATTTCTTCCCGCAAAACATCTCCACCCGCCACTGAGCAATATAGCCTCTATCCTCTTCCGCCGATCATCCTGATCGCGAACTTTCTTTCTGTGGTTCCGAAGGAGTGCTTCAAGTTCGTCAACCGTAAGATCAGATGCCGCGGAGAGGGAGAGCTCCAGAGATTCTATTTCATTCAGCGCATTAAGCTTATGTTCTTCGAGATTGCGCTTTTCTTTCCCCGAGTTGGATGCCTTCCTGAAGAATCTGGCAGCGTTGGATTTGAGTGATCTGAAAGGTTTAAGCGGGATCATATGCTCGCAATCGTTCCAGTCTTTCAGCTCTATCTCTTTGAGGCCTTTTCTTGAATTATTCTCTGCACTGAGAAGCAGGCTGCCCCAGGTTCTGTACTTTTCAGGGGATACGAGTCCATCCAGAGCGGCCTCTACACCTGTCAGCCTCTTGCGCAGGAACGACAGCCTTCTGCGGAGAATGTTCGTCCATGTTTCAAACCTGTCCTCCCTGATATCTGTGGAGTCCTTTTCCGCCGTCTTCATGGAGAGGGGATCTTCTATAGGTGTTCCCTCGGCAAGCTCAATGGGGAGCGGGCCGTCGGGACCCTCCCATGGGCTGAAATTCTGTTCCAGTAAAGCTTTTTCCAGTTCTGCCACCGCTTCAATCAGCGGTGTCTCATTGGCCTCCGCATGACGCATCAGGGCTCTGGCAGTAACCGGACCGACACCTTCAAGCAATCTGTACAGCAAAGCAGGAGAATGTTTTTCATTCTCGATTGAATTCTTCAGTTCGGCTGAAGAACCCCATGATCCCGGAGACAGGCCTGATGAAGGCGGTGGTACGTATACCTGTCCCGGAGCAATGGTTCTGTACCTGCTTCTGGCTGAGGGCACCTTCCTGTGACAGGCAAGAATCCTGCTGTCGGAGCTCCTGACCAGGATAACGTTTGCATTTCGTCCTGCAGCCTCGAAGATGAGCGTAACATCGGAGTTCCCGTAAAGGAGCCCGCTTTTGAAGCAGATATGCAATATCCTGTCTGCGCCCGGCTGGGTGAGATCCAGAACCTTCGCTCCATCGAGATGGTGGTTCCATGCCGGAGAGGGCAGCTCTGCCATGTTTACAGCATTGTTCCATGCGAGCCCCGGAGAATCCGGTCTGGCATTCAGGACAAGAATGCCTTCATCGAACATCAGGCCGAAAGCATCCTTTGAGGGACACCCGATCTTCCTGCATTTCCTTCCCAGGATCAGGTCTTTGAGGGGCGGCAGCAGCGCGCTCAGGAAAACACCGTCCACCGAAGACTCCTTTCATGAGAGATGACTGGTGATACCTTTGAATTATGTTTAATATACTTCCTACTGTATGATGTTGTACGAATCGCCGCATTTTGGGGGTATATCTAATGGAATCGATGACAGGCTTCGGTCGAGCTGAAACTGCCGGTGATGGTTTTACCGTGACGGTTGAGGCGAAATCACTGAATCACAGGAGCCTCAGTGTTTCTCTGAAACTGCCCGAGGTTGTTTCCGCTATGGAGCCTGAGGTAAGAAAGACCATCGGCGGCATGTTCGACAGGGGACGCATCAGGCTGGATGCTTCAGTTGAATTGAGCGTTGATGGCGGTTCCCGCATATCGGTTAATATGGAAACAGCCAGACTGTTTATTGCCTCCGCAGAGCTACTATCGCGGGATAATGAAAGCATCAGCATGATATCTGCCGGGGAGCTTCTCAACCTGCCGGGAGTTGTGGAAAGAATTGAACCCTCAATGCTGGATAGCGAGGAACTGACAACAGCGTTCGAGGCATCCATATCTCTGGCGCTTACTGAACTCAGAGAGAACCGGCGCAGGGAGGGAGCGGCTCTTGCACCTCTTTTCCGTGTAGGATTTTCGAATATCAGAGAAATGACTGCTCCAGTTCTGGCGCAGCAGAAGGAAACCGTAGCGGAAAGATACGAACGGCTCAGTGTAAGAATATCCGATCTTCTGGATGATATCAAGCTGGACAATGACCGCTTAATGCAGGAACTGGCTCTCCTGGCAGACAGATCCGATGTAACGGAGGAAGTACAGAGATTGTTGTGCCATCTTGACTATGCTATTGAACTAGTAGATTCTGATAACGGCCCCGCCGGACGGAAGCTGGAATTTCTAATCCAGGAAATGCATCGTGAACTGAATACAATGGGAGCAAAAGTTGACGATCCGGAACAATCACTCAAGGTTATAGAAATGAAAAATATTCTTTCATCACTAAAGGAACAGGCAGCGAATATTGAATAATCCTCCCGGTCAGCTGATAGTACTTGCAGGACCTTCAGGGGTTGGTAAAACCACCCTTGCTCATCACCTTATTGACAAATTCAAGTTTACGGTGTTCTCCGTTTCAACAACTACAAGGCCGCTGCGCGGCTCGGAGATTGAAGGTGTGGATTACTTTTTCGTACGCAGGGAAAAATTCCTGGAGATGATAGAGAAAGATTATTTCCTTGAGTATGCGGAGGTTCACGGGCATCTCTATGGAACCTCCCGAGACTGGGTCAGAAAAGAGCTTGCACGTGGCGGAAGCGTGATTCTTGATATAGATGTTCAGGGGGCACTTCAGATAAAAGAAGCTTTTCCATCTTCCATACTCATCTTTATTCTGACTCCTTCTCCCGATGTATTATCCAGCAGACTTAGCTCCAGAAATACTGATGATCCGGATGTTGTTAAACTACGGCTGGAAATGGCGATATGGGAGATCAGCTGGATCGGTTCATTTGACTACTATATATGCAACAGCCGGCTTGAGGATTCCCTGCTTCAGGTCGAATCAATTCTCCGGGGCTGCCGGCTGAAAATGCTCAATACCAGCTTTCCTCCGGAAGTTATTGCCTTTACGCCTGAACGTTTCATTGGCCTTGAACACTGGCAAGGGAAAAGAGTGATAGTTACATCAGGCCCTACAAGAGAGGCTCTGGACAGCGTTCGGTTCATTTCCAACAGATCCAGCGGTCTGATGGGGTGCAGCATGGCGATGGCCCTCCGTGATGCCGGTGCCGACGTTCTGTTTGTTACGGGACCGGCCTGTATCTCCGGGCCGTCCGGAGTGGATATTATTCCCGTGGAAACTGCTAAGGAAATGTTTGATATTCTGGCCAGTGAGGTCCTGAAGGCTGACCTGCTGGTAATGGCAGCTGCAGTTTCGGATTTCAGACCTTCCGCCTTTCATGACGGGAAAACTGAAAGGTCCGGAACCGTCCGGCTTGAGCTTGAGGCAACTCCCGATATTCTGAAGGAGCTTGAAGGAACGATAGACCGCATGTGCCCGGTGATGGCTTTCTCCCTTGAATTCGGACCCGATGGAGAAAAACGGGCACTTGGGAAAATGAAACGCAAGGGAGCAAGTGCCATTTTCTACAATCCCGGCGATGTTCCAGGAGCCGGGATGGAGACATCATCCAACCAGGGAATACTCTTTTTCGATGATGGTAGTCACGTTGAAGTTAAACGATCTTCAAAAAGGTATATTGCAGAGCTTCTGACCGCTGCCATGGGTAGATATTTAATGAAAGGCAATGAAGGTTAATGACTGAAAAGAGCGATACCTCCACTGGAACGGGCAGGGATGATCCATTCTGGAATTCGGTAGCAAGTTTCGGCCTTGATGATATTTTCGTACTTCCCGAGTGGATTTCCGAACTTAAAGGTGATAAAACCACCCCGGTTGCCGTAGAAGATAGCGGAAGCATACCTCTTGAACTGGCCGCACTCACGCAAAGAGTCGGCGACTGTCGGGGCTGCAGACTCTGCGAAGAACGGAATACGATAGTTTTCGGGGGAGGGAACCCTTCCGCGGGGATAGTTTTCATCGGTGAGGGGCCCGGAGCCAACGAGGATATTCAGGGAGTACCGTTCGTAGGCCGCGCAGGGAAACTTCTGGATAGAATACTGGCTTCCATCAATCTGGATAGAGATTCTGTGTTCATCACGAACATCGTCAAATGCAGGCCACCGGGAAACAGAACACCTACAAAAGATGAAGTCGCTGCATGCTGGTGGATACTTGAAGAGCAGATAAGAATTATGCAGCCGGGAGTTATAGTTGCTCTGGGAGCTCCCGCCAGCAGGACAATGACAGGAAGCAGTGAGGGTATAGGTAAACTCAGAGGCAGTATTCACAGGTATGGTGATATACCGGTCATCCCGACCTATCACCCGGCCGCCCTTCTTAGAACCGATGCCCTGAGAAGACCCGTATGGAATGATATGAAGATGCTGAGACAACTCCTTGATAAACTGGGTCTTCCCAGAACCGGTAAGGAATGAGCATGACGGAGGAAAAGGGATTCAGACCTCCCCAGAGCCTGAATGCCGAAAAGAGCGTTTTAGGAGCCATGCTTCTTGATCAGGAATTGACCGTTGAAGCCCTTGATGCCCTTAACACAAAGGATTTCTTCGACCGCAAGCACAGGATGATCTTCCAGGCATGCCGCGACCTTGACTCGAAGAACAGCGTAACGGATATGGTCACTGTAGGTGAGGAACTCTCAAGGAAGAAGACCCTCGAAGAGGCGGGAGGTATAGACTACCTCGCATCCCTGACTGATGATATTCCCCTGCTTTCGAATGTGCTTCAGTACATAAAGATCATCAAGGATAAAGCCATGCTTCGTCAGCTCATCAAGGTGAGCAGGGAGAATATCAATGAAGTCCTCGAAGGGACAGAGGATGTCGAGATTGTTCTTGATACAGCTGCCAGCAAGATCATGGCAATCACGGAATCAAGGGCATCAGGTGATTTTAAACCCATTTCGCAGCTTGTTTCCAGGGGTATTGAGGAGCTTGAAAAACTCCGTAACACCAAGGGTTACGTGACCGGTCTTTCCACCGGTTTTACCGAACTGGATAAGATGACAACAGGATTCCACCCCGGTGAACTTATTATTCTGGCCGCCCGGCCGGGAGTAGGTAAGACAAGTATGGCTCTGAATATGGCTGCCCATATTGCGAAGGAAACGGAGAAGGCTGTAGCCATCTTCAGCCTTGAAATGTCCGATGCGATGCTCACACAGAGGATGCTGTGTGCTGATGCCCATATCGGAACAAAACCTATTATCGAGGGCACCCTTTCCCAGAAAGCCTGGTACGACCTTCAGGCTGCAGCCGACAGGCTCCAGAGAATGAAGATCTTCATCGATGATAAAGCCAGCATCGGCTCGATGGAGATAAGAGCAAAGGTCAGGAGTCTTAAAAGACGGGAAGATCTCTGTATGGTCTTTGTCGATTACCTTCAGCTAATGCGCGGTGACGGAAGCACCGAGAACAGGCAGCAGGAGATAGCACGCATATCAGGGGATCTGAAAGCGCTTTCCAAGGAGATGAAACTTCCCGTGATGGCACTTTCCCAGCTGAGCCGTATGGCTACTAAAAGAAGCGGCGCTCCCAAACTCAGCGACCTCAGAGAAAGCGGAGCCATCGAACAGGACGCCGACCTTGTAATGTTTCTTCATCAGCCTGAGATCCATGCTGACACCGATGGTGAGTTTGAAGATCAGATAGATTATCTCAGAATCAAGACTATGCTGAAGATAGGAAAACAAAGAAATGGCCCGCTGGGGGTAGTAAACCTGATCTTCAGATCTGACATTACCCGGTTTTTCCCTGTTGATCCAGACGAATTCAATTAGTTAGGAGAAGGTTGGCCAGAAAAAGAACACTATTCATCTGCGGTGAGTGCGGAGGTGATGCGGCAGGGTGGTCCGGCAAGTGTCCGCATTGCGGGGCATGGAATACCATGGTGGAGGAAGTGATCCAGAAGCTTCCTGGAAAACCGCTTTCCAGAGAGCTTTTATCTCTTCCGGTTTCCCTCACTGAGATACCGGAAATTTCCGGTGAGAGGCTCAAAACAGGTATCGAGGAACTGGACAGGGTTCTCGGCGGCGGTGTTTTGAGGGGATCGGTTAACCTTATAGGAGGTGAACCGGGTATCGGAAAGAGTACTCTGATGCTTCAGCTATCCTCAGAGTATGCGCTCAGAGGTGAGAAGGTTCTGTACGCTACCGGTGAGGAATCCCCCGAACAGGTTGCCCAGAGGGCGCGCAGAATCAATTCTCTTCAGGATAACGTGATAATCCTTGCGGCAACGGATCTTGATACCGTTCTGAATAATCTGGTGAATTCAGATTCTTCTATCGTAGTTGTCGACTCCATCCAGACACTCTATTCTACCGATCTGTCCAGCGCTCCGGGTTCAGTTTCACAGGTTAGGCATTGTACTTCGGAATTGATAAGAGTGTGTAAAACAAAGTGCTTAACCGCCTTCATAGTTGGCCATGTAACCAAGACGGGTTCACTCGCGGGACCAAAGGTTCTGGAGCATCTTGTTGACTCCGTAGTATATTTTGAGGGAGAGGGTGATCGACTGTATCGTCTTCTCCGGGCCGCCAAAAACCGTTTTGGTTCAACAAACGAACTGGGTGTTTTTGAAATGACAAAGGAGGGATTGAAGAGCATAAGTGAAGTATCATCCTACTTTCTCAGGAGGGATAATGCCTGCCGCAGCGGCACTGTAATTACTGCGGTAATGGAAGGGACGAGACCATTTCTGGTTGAGGTCCAGGCCCTTACAAGTACAACCAGGTACGGTTACCCTCAGAGAAGTGTGAATGGGATGGACTCCCGCAGGCTGCCGATGCTCCTGGCAGTACTGGAGAAAAGGTGCGGGATGGATTTAGGCAATCAGGACGTTTACGTGAACGTTGCTGGAGGCGCAAGCCTGACCGACCCCGGAGCTGATCTTGGGGTTTGCCTTGCCGTTGCATCAAGCAGACTGGAAAAACCGGTGAGAGAGGGTATTACCGTCAGCAGCGAGATCGGGCTCGGCGGAGAGCTCAGACCGGTAACACATTTTGATCTCAGATTGAGAGAAGTTCTCCATCTGGGATTTTCAGGGCTGGCGGGAGCCGCGGAAGACGCGTCGAACGCCGGCAAAGGAGCAGAGGGCTTCAGTAGTTTAATTGATTCAATAGGAAGCCTTCTCTCAAGTCGAAAAGAAAAAGGAGGAAATTGGTTATGAAAACTTCGGGCTGGGAAGTACGTATACTTTTCATTCTTGTTCTCGGCCTGCTGGGGACATTCGCATTCGATGGGCTTGCGCCCTCCCCATGGTACGGACTCACAGGTCTGGGGATCGGCATCTTCGCCGTATTCCTGCAGATTGTATTCGTTAAAATTCCTGCAGATGAGATTATTTACACGACTGTGGGCGCGATTATCGGACTGATAGCAGGTATTCTGGTTATGCTGGCTCTGCGTATGGGAAATCTCCCAACACCTGAACATGGCGTAACACCGCTGTTAATGATACCTTTTGCATTCTCGTACGTATTCGGTCATGTGGCGTTCACAAAAGGTAAGAAGCTCGGACTCATGCAGCCTGCAAGGGAGACTGAAACTTCGGCAACACCGCTGCTGGTTGACCTTACCGCTGTTATAGACGGTCGGATCGCTGATATGATGCTTGCAGGACTTATAAGAGGTCCCTTCATTCTTCCTGCTTCCATTAAGAATCGGCTTGAGGAGATGAGCGATTCTGAGGATATAATTGAAAGGGGCAGGGCCAGAAGAGGAATGGAGACCCTTGAGCGCCTGGAAGAGGCCGCAGGTAATTCCGGAGGACTTGAATACATGGACTTCGGGAAGCTGGAGAGAGAACGTTTCCGCATGCTTGAGTACCTCAGAAGGGAGAACGTATCTCTCCTCAGCAGTGACGTAGATATCCTCGATATCGCCGTTAAGGAAGGCAATCACGTCATCAACCTTGAAGAAGTGGGACCCGCGGCCAGACCGGTCACACTGCCCGGGGAAGTTCTTTCCATAAGACTGGTACGAAAGGGAAGGAATCCCAAACAGGCAGTCGGCTTCATGGATGACGGAACCATGATCGTAGTAGAGGGTGCTGAAGAGATGTTAGGTAATACCGTGGAAGCTCAAGCTCATACAACTTTCAGGTCTTCCGGTGGAACCATGGTCTTCGCCAGACTCTGCAAGGACATCAACGAAGACGGAACAGATAATAAGCTGGAAGTTAACTGAAGAGCAACAATCGTATGCAGAAGAATACCTGGGGAGCTGTGATCGTAGCCGCCGGATCGGGCACCAGATTCGGTTCAGGAGTGCCCAAGCAGTTTCTGAGACTCCACGGCAGAATCCTGATTGACTGGTCGATCGATGCATTCTCAGCTATTGAGGAGATCGGAGAGATCGTTGTGGTCACTCCGATCGACAGCGATCTATGGAAACCCTTCTGGGATCCGCCGGCATATGTTAAGACAGTTCAGGGAGGCATGAGGCGTCAGGATTCTGTTCTTTCCGGGCTTTGCGCACTCAGCTCATCCCGCCTGGTACTTGTACACGATGCTGCACGACCCCTTGTTTCAGTTTCGCTTATCAGGAGGGTGATGAAGGGTGTTCTGGATTCGGGGGCAGCAGTACCTGTCGTACCGGTCAGGGATACGGTTAAGAACATATCATCCTCTTCCTTCATCAGCGGTACTGTTTCAAGGGAAACCCTCCGCATGAGCCAGACACCACAGGGTTTTACGCTCGATGTTCTAATTCGCGTATTGGAGGAAGCGGACGATGTAACCGATGAGTGTGAGGCTATGGAACTTGCCGGTCATTGCGTGCTTGCTGTAAATGGAGACCCCGGGAACATGAAGCTTACAGACCCTGAGGATCTGAACATAATCGAATCGGTAACGGGGGGGACTATGGAAAGCAGAACCGGAATCGGCCTTGATTTTCACCCCTTTAAAAAGGGAATACCGCTTATTGTCGGCGGCTGCCTAATTGAAGCGGAATTCGGTCTTTCGGGTCATTCCGATGGAGATGCTGTGCTGCACGCAGTTGCTGATGCCATTCTTTCGGCATCCAGACTGGGGGATATCGGATCGCTTTTCCCCCCTGAAGACGACAGGTGGAAAGGTGCTGACAGCGCCATACTTCTGGAAAAAGTCTGCGGCCTTGTCCTGGCAGAGGGCTGGAAGATCAGTCAGATTGATATTACCGTTATTTCAAGCTTTCCGAAGATCTCGCACATCCGGGAGATGATGATAGAACGGATAGCCGGAATAACCGATACTGAACCGGAGAAAATTTGGGTGAAGGGAACAACTACCAATACACTTGGTGATATTGGGAGAGGCAAAGGTCTGGGCTGCATGGTTATGCTCAGGATAGCAAGGAGCACTGACTCTGAAGGGACGACGAGTCGTTGATCGAGGGTATACTTGAATACCTTGCGAATAACCCGCCTGGAGCGTGGGCGGGTCCGCTTCTTGGAGTGATCGCCTTTGGAGAAACTCTTTTTCCTCCAATTCCCGGAGACATCATCTTCATAGTCATGTCTGGATGGGCAGTTTCTGGTGGCTTAACTATAATTATGGCAACTATTTACGGAGTAACAGGATGTTTTCTGGCCAGCTGTGTACTGTTCTACGTCGGGTACAAACCCGGGAGACAATTCGTTGAAGGCTGGCTTAAGCGGAAGGTTGAGCCGGAAAGGGTCGACCGTGCAAAATCCCTGATCGCAGATCGCGGACCTTTAATTCTTGCCGTAAGCCGGTTCATTCCGGGCGTAAGGTCCCTGCTTGTTTTCATGGCGGGGTCTTCGGGCATGCGGTTTGCTCTGGCTGCAATTCCTTTAGCTTTCAGCGCAGCAGCATGGTACCTTCTGCTCTCCATCGCCGGTTCAATTTTCGGAAGCAATATACAGACCGCAGAAGGATTCATGAAGCATTTCGAGATATGGCTCTGGATAATTCTGGCCGTTGTCTTTCTCATTCTCCTCGTTACGAGAATCCGCATGAGGAAGGAGAGGAGATGAGGATACTTTTCGCTGCCTCCGAGGCTTATCCGTTCGTCAGTACAGGCGGGTTGGCCGGTGTAACAGGTTCCCTGCCCAAAGCCCTTGAAGATGCCGGGCACGATGTAAGCATAATCATGCCTCTGTATCGTGATATTGAAAAAATTAAGGATTTCAGATGGGTCAGCGGAGATTTCTCAACTTCTGCTGGAGAGACATTCGGTCTTGCGGAATCGGTCATTCCCGGAACCAGTATTCCTGCTTATTTCGTAAGCAAGGATGAATACTTTCATAGACCGGGGATATACGGTCCAGATAATTCCAGCGTCTTCGACGATAATGCGGTGCGATTCTCCTTTTTCTGCAGAGCGGTAGTAGCTTTCCATGAAAACCTTAAAAAACCGCCTGACATAATCCACTGTCACGACTGGCAGACGGGGCTTATTCCCGCTTACTTGAGGAACAGCATAAGACCTGCAGTCGTTTTTACAATTCATAACATGCATTTTCAGGGGAACTTTCCGCCGGAGGAATACGGATATACTTATCTTCCCCGGTCGCTGTTCACTATGACCGGTCTGGAATTCTACGGAACGTTCAGTTTTCTTAAGTCCGGAATTGTCTACGCTGATCAGATTACTACAGTAAGCAGAACCTATGTGGAAGAAATACAGAAACCCGAGTTCGGCTCCAGTCTTGACGGCCTGCTGCGCGAACGTTCGTCTCATCTTACCGGGATACTGAATGGTATTGATTATGATGTCTGGAATCCGGAAACTGACGGAACACTGGCTGCCTCGTACAGCGCTGATTCTATTGCACCCCGAAGGAAATGCAGAAGAGCGCTGCTGAAAACTCATGATCTTCATCAGGGCAACAGAGAATTAACCGCTGGAGTTGTATCAAGGCTTACAGCTCAGAAGGGGCTGGATCTTCTGTTTCCTGTAATGGACAGACTGGCAGAGAGGGGTGTCAGGTTCGTAATTCTGGGAACCGGTGACGATTATTATATGGAAAAGCTTTCAGAACTGGCGCAGGAACATCCCGCCAGTGTATCGGTAAATCTGAAGTACGATGAGATAATGGCCAGAAGGATATTTGCCGGCTGCGATATCATAATGATGCCGAGTAGATTCGAACCCTGCGGCCTTGCACAGATGATGGGGATGCGGTACGGCGCTCTTCCTCTCGTGAATAGCACAGGAGGGCTCGCGGATACGGTTATCGATGAAAAGGACGGCGGTTTCGGGTTCGTGATGAACAGCGCCGACCCGGAAGAATTGTACGAATGTATCATTCGAGCAGAGGATTTATTCAGCCAGAGAAACAGATGGACATCGCTGGTAAAAAAAGCCATGAAGCAGGAAAATTCATGGAAGAGCAGAGTAGCACTTTTCGAGGATGTATATTCCAGAGCAGTTAATACCAGAAGGGCCAGATGAGAATTCCCGAGAATACAATAGAATCACTGTTTGCCGTATTCACTCAATTCTGGAGAACGGACAGAGCCTATTCCCTTCTTCTGAACATGAGGAGTGCGGGAATGGTGATGATAGCGGCGGTGATAGTGATTTCCGTTGCTGGATATATACCTGCCATGCTGATCAACTGGGTCGAGGTTGAAGATGTATGGAGAAGCGAAAGAATACCAGAGCTCACGGAGGAGGGGTTCACCACTGCGGAGGCTGACAGCGTGTTCTCAGGTGAGCTTTTCGAGATGAAACGCATGGCCGGGAATCTTCCCATGGCCCGGCTCGTGGAAAGAAGCGTGATAGCTCTGCTCGCGGCGCTGGCCGGATTCGGTATAGTATTCGCTGTGGAAGGCAGGAAGGTGGGCAGGGTTACGGATTACATTACATCTTCGATTCTTTCGCAATCTGCATATATGCTCATCGGCGTATTTCTTGTTGTTCTCGTTTCGGTGCTTGATGTTCCGCCTTCTGTCAGACTCAACCTGTCTGTATTTGTGCCTGTTGATGTGCTTAATCCGTCAAGGATTCATGTGTTTATCTATAGATTTCTGGAGAGTGTGGACATTCCTTCCATTGTCGCGCTGGTTCTATGGGGAAGAGGTCTCGCTGTAATGATGCAGCGCAGCCGTTCCTGGGGGATACGTCTTTGCTTTTCAATATATGTTATCGGTATTCTGCTTATCTCTCTGCCGGTGATGTTCGCACCGGAAGCATAACGGAAACGGAGCGTAGAGAATGAAAAAAGCCGCCTTTCTTCTGCCTTTGGTTGTTTCAGTCCTTTTTGCACAGACCGATTCCCTCCCTCTTGATCTTTCGGGATGGGTGAGGGTGGCAATGGAGAACTCGCCCAGTATTTCGATCTCATCCGCCGATCTGATGTCAAGCTCCGCATCGCTGACATCTTCGGAATCCTTTCTCTGGCCCAGACTGAGTTTCAGTTCGTCCGCTGGTCATTCGTGGAGCTCTATTCCCGATATGTCAGGCGGTTATACGGATACCGACAATGCATCATGGTCGATGTCCGCCAGTATCTCGCAGGAAATACTGGCATCAGGTGGAAGCAGCTGGCTGCGTTTATCCGGGAGCAGACATTCACTTGTTGCTTCGGAGTTCGATATGGATCAGGCCAGGCTCGATCTTACCATGGATGTCATTGAGGCATACTACGGAGTGATAGAGAATGTGCAGCTGCTGATCTCGCAGAGAAGAGCCCTGGACAGAAGTACTGAACAGCTCAGGAGAACAGAGGCTCTCTACGAGATAGGAGGAGCAACGAATCTTGAACTTATACAGGCTGAAGTCCAGCAAAGCACCGACAATCTGACGCTGCTCCGGAGGGAGCAGGCTGTGTCCAATTCCTATACAGCACTCTTTCAGACTGCCGGCGTGATCGGTGCGGAGTATACAGTTAACACAAATGCTGTGCTGCAGCCTGTTTCAATCCCGACAGCAATGAATTACAGCCTGGATATGTCAGCTAACAATACAATAGCATCCTCACTTGAGAGAACTACAGCTGTAGAGTATAACTACGAAGCGAACAAGCGCTCGTATTGGCCGTCGCTGAATGCCGGGGGGAGCTGGAACTGGAGTAATGATGAACTTGATTTCGAGGATTTCTCCAACAGAGACAGCTGGCAGGCCTCCCTTACACTCAGCTGGACCTTATTTGACGGATTCAACCGCGAAAGCAGCATTCAATCCTCCAGAGCTTCAGTATTGAGACAGCAGGCCTCCCATGAAGCCCTTACGAATTCCATAAAGAGCTTGATACTGATTTACCATAACAATCTCATCAGTTCTATCCGGAGCTGGGAGCTCTCCCTTGAGGTTCTGAATCAGTCTAACGAGAAACTCAGACTTTCAATGATGAGTTACGACCTGGGAAGCATTCCTCTTCTTGATCTGCTTGATGCGCAGTCGAACGTAACGCAGGCCGAGGCATCGGTTGAATCTTCCAGGACATCATGCCTGATTGCAGAAGCGAGATTGTTGGTTCTACTCGGGCGGGTACCCCGAATTGGAGAATAGGTAAAAACGCGGGGGTTGCGTTTACCTGATATTGTGATATAGAATTTCGATGGATTTTTCTGCTTTTGTAAGGAGGATTGAATGGGAAGACTAGCCTTTCTGTTTCCCGGACAGGCATCACAGAGTGTAGGCATGGATAAATTTCTCCGAAACTATCCGGATGCTGTAGATTTTCTTGACAGGATCAATGAAATGACCGGTGTTCATAAATTAAGCGAAATTATTGCCAATGGACCTCCAGAGCTTTTAACCAGAACTGATAATGTACAGCCTGCCATCACCATGATCAGTATAGCCACCATGAACGTTCTTGTTGCCGCTGGAGTGAAGCCCGATGGTACAGCCGGACACAGCCTTGGTGAGTACGCCGCACTGGTTACCGCTGGCATTCTACTGCCGGGAATAGCCGCCAAGCTTACCCGTATCCGCGGTGAACTCATGCAGGAATGCGCGGACAGGCATCCCGGTGGAATGCTTGCCCTTATAGGCATAGACCTTGAAGATGCCAGGAAATGCGTTGAAGAAGCGTCCGCCATTGGTCCCGTAGGAATAGCCAACGTTAATGCGGATGGGCAGGTTGTTATTTCCGGAGCCAGAGATGCTCTGAAAAAGGCCGGAGAGTTGTGCAAAAAAATGGGTGCCAGAAAGATCATACCCCTTCAGGTTTCCGGAGCATGGCATTCACCCCTTATGAAGGATGCAGCCAAGGGTCTTGAGAGTGCTCTGGATGATGCTGGTTTCTATGAGCCTGAAATCCCTGTAGTTGCAAATGTCACTGCTGAATTTATCCGAAGCGGTGACGAAGCGAAACGACTTCTGAAGGAACAGGTTATGTCACCAGTACTCTGGGCCGATTCTATCAAGAAGCTTCAGAGAAGTGGATTCGACACCTTCATTGAAGTCGGCCCCGGGAAAGTGCTTCAGGGGCTCATGAAAAGGGTAGAAAATGTCACTGTCTACGGTACGCACGACAGGGAAGCCCTCGAGGAAACCCTGAAAGCTCTTACATAAGATAGTAGAAAAGTGGATTTTCCATAATCTTATAAGATACTCGCAAAGCAACCAATTCGTCCCGATTGACTTGCGATTCCTGCCTGAAACTAACAATAACACCTTCGAACTCTCCAGTTAAAAATCGTTGGTATTTATAGCGTCCAGTCGCTCGAGCAAGGTTGGATGTGAATAATTGAAGAACACATACAGGGGGTGTGGAGTTAGATTGCTTAGATTATTAACATACAGTCTTTTCAGAGCATCACACGTATGCGCGTGATCATAGTGAACAGCGGCATATTCATCTGCCTGATACTCATTCCTTCTACTAACAGCATTCATAATCAGCCCGAATACCATTGATACCGGAGAATACAGAATTACAAAAACGAGAAGTCCTATATGGAATGCCGGTTCACTAATTCCAAGTGCACGGGAAAGTAAAGGACTATCGATGAACAAAGACAGTAAGAACAACATGAAGCCAGTCTGTATAACTGACAGACCTATACCGATCACAGTGTGTTTATTCTTGTAGTGCCCTACTTCATGAGCCAGTATTGCCACAATTTCCTCTTCTGAGAGGTCATTGATCAGTGAATCATACAATACTATACGTTTCCTGGATCCCAAACCAGTGAAATACGCATCCAATTTTGTCGATCTTTTAGAACTATTAATAACGTAGATATTATCCAGTTTAAAACCAATTTCCCTACTGAAAGCTTC